>DATFCF010000700.1:0-5483 GCA_035253445.1 Mycobacterium sp. | reverse complement strand
ACTTACGTGATCGCGACGACCGACCAGATCGCCGCCTCGGCTGTCGGCGTCGCCAGCGGGCAGACATTCGCGCAGGCCCGCGCCGCTCTTGCGGCCGCCGTCGCCCAGGACCCCAACCAGCGCGGCACGCTTCAGGTTGTGGCGCGCTACGAGGTGGCCGCATGACTGATCCCGCGACTTACGGCTTCTTGCCCTGGGTGCGCCGCGGGATCGCGGCACTTGCCAAAACGCAGCCCACCCACAATTACGTCTCCCTGCAGGTCGGGCTCACGGTGAACACCACCGCAACCACGCCGGTGACCGTGCGCCTGCACGGCCCCGGTCAGGTCACCGGGATAGACCCGCGCGCCATCACGCGCATGGAGCCGACGCCGGGCACGATGAGCTTCGAGCCCAATTACTTCCCTTGCGTGGAATTCGCGACGCCGGACTTTCCATGGACTTTCTCGCCTGCGGTCCCGTCGGGCGCAGCGCTGCGGCCCTGGCTCTGCCTCGTTGCCGTCAAGGTGCAGCCTGGCGTGACGCTCGCGTCGCGCGGCAACTCACTTCCGCTCCTGGAGTTTTCCGCACCCGCCACGCCGGTTTCCGAGCTGCCGGATCTCAACGAGATCACCAGCTGGGCGCACGCGCAGGTCAACGGGGCCAGCGCGTCGGGCCTCACGGCGGGCGGCAGCCTGTCGCGCATCATCTGCCCGCGGCAACTCGAGCCGCACACATCCTATCTCGCCTGTCTTGTGCCGACCTACAATGCGGGCGTCCAGGCAGGCACCTCGCCTGATCTTCCGGGCGACGACAGCGACCTCACGCCGGCTTGGTCGGCGAGCACCACGGCACCGTTCTCACTTCCGGTCTACGCCCACTGGACCTTCAGCACCGGCGACGCCGGCGACTTCGCTTCGCTCGCGCGGCGGCTCCGCTCGCCGAGCGCGCCCCTGGATGTCGGCCTCGCGCCCATGGAAGAGAGCGCGCCCGGTTTCGGTATGCCCGCTTTTCCGGGTCTCGCGCTGAGCCTCGAAGGCGCGCTCATGGCCCCGCAGAACGGCCCGACCGCGTGGCCCGCCGGCGTGCAAGCGCAGTTCGCTGCAGCGCTTGCGCCCATTCTCACGCCGCCGCCCGCGACCGATCCGATCGTCACGCCGCCGATGTACGGGAGCGGCCGGGCCGGCAATGCGCAGCCGACCTGGATGCACGATCTCAATTTCGATCCGCGCATGCGTGCCGCTGCGGGGTTCGGCGTGCGCGCCGTGCGCGCGGACTCCGACAGTCTCGTCGCCTCAGCCTGGGATCAGTTTCAGCAGCTTCGCCAGGCCAACCAGCGCCTGCGCCAGTTCCAGCTCGCGCGCGTGGTCGCACAAACGACGCTGACCCGCCACGTCAACGCCGTCGAGGGCTCCGGCAGCTTCCTGCAACTCACTCAGCCGATGCACACGCGGCTCCGCGTGACGCTCGGCACCACCGCGACCGTGAATGCACTCGTGAACGCCAGCCGTATCCCGGCCGGCGCCGTGGTCCCGGCGTTCCGGCGAATGACACGTCGGCGAGGGCCGCTCGGCCAGCGACTGTTCGCCGTGTCATCCCCACCCTCGCAGCTCGTCGAACGCTTGAATCAGGTCACCGGTACGCCGCGCGCGCTCGCCATCGTGGCGCCGCTCATCGCCCCCGCCGGCACGGTGCTGCTCGACGCGGTATCGCCCAGCACCACAACAACCTTGCTCACCGCGACCGCCGTTGCGGCGGCACCCGGGTGGACTGCGACCGCCGTCAAGACCACGACGACGACCACCACCACGACTACGACCGGCACCACCGTCGCGCGCAGCGCCGCCGTTGCAACCGGCACCTCGACGGCAGCTGCACATGCTCTCGATGCCGCCACGGGCGTCACGGCCGGCACAACGACCGGAGGTACCGTTGCGACCGGCACGACACCGACCGCGCCGCCGCCACCGGTTCGCGTCGCGACCAACTTACAAGACGACCCCGCCGCGCCTGTCTGGCTTCGCACCGGGGCAAAGACCTTTCCGCGCGCACCATCGTTTCCCGCCGTCCTGTCGCAGTATGTGCAGATGGAGGCCCGGTTCCGCGCCGCCGCAACACAGATTGTGAACTACATCAATCAGAAGACGGCGCTGATCTCCGACGAGCCCGAACTGCCGCAGCTCACTGCGACGCTAGCGACGGCACAGACGTTGATGGTCTCGGCGCTCAATCCGGCCAAGACACTGGCCGTGCGTGCCGGTGCGCAGCTCGCGCTGCCGACAACCGGCGATCCATTGCGCCCGCAGATCGGAGCGCCCGTGTTCGCGCGGCCCATGTCGATGGCGCTGACAGCGCAGCAAATGCTGCCCGGCGCCGACACCGTGCCTGATGAGACCGCGGCCCTGCTCGTCACCAATCCGCGTTTTGTCGAGGCTTACATGGTCGGCCTCAATGACGAGATGCAGCGCGAGCTGGCGTGGCGTCAGTATCCAGTCGTGTCGAATGCGACGTTCTTCGCCAACTTCTGGGGCAGCAACGCCGATATACCGGCGATTGCCTCGTGGGCTGCCACCGCATCGCTCGGAGCGAACGCCGATACGCACAGCGCGCAGGCTGTACTGCTGGTGCGCGGCGAGTTGCTCCGGCGCTTCCCGAATGCCGTGGTCACCGCCGCGCCCGCGGTCATGCCCGCCATCCCTCTCGTAGGCACCATCATCGGTTCGGGCACGCCGCAGCAGCGCCATCTCGGCACGCCGGAGATCACGCCTTCGTTCCGCGGCGCCATCGCGCCCGACATGACGTTCTTCGGCTTTCCGTTCACGGAAGCTACCGCGACGGCCGGGCTTGGGTACTACTTCGTCATTGCCGAACACCCGAGCGAACCAAGATTCGGCTTGGCCGCAACGCCGGTCGCCGCACCACTCAAGGACTGGAACGATCTCGCCTGGTCGCAGGTGACCGTGGTCAACAACCACGTGAGCGTCGCGAAGCCGCCCACCGCCACGGGACCGGGCGCGACCTGGGGCGCGGATGCCGCCCATCAGGCCTACATCACTTATCGCCAACCGATGCGGGTCGCCTTCCTGGCGACCGCTCTTCTGGGATAGCCGCGCATGTCCGTCGTCACGCCGGATCCTTGGTTCGCCGTGCCGCCGCGCGGCGAGGTCCCGATCGCGTTTCTTCCGGTCCGTATCGAGACGCGGTTCGGCAAGGCGGCGGACGGCAGTCCGCAGTTGCTCGTCCGTGTCTTTCCCGACGATATCCATGTCGACAGCTTCGAGCCCGCGCTGACCGCGGCCGAGACGGCGGCACGCACCGCCTTTCTCGCCAACCCGACGGCCGCCAGCTGGACGGCCCTCGCCGCGCAGTTCGGCCCACGACGTGCGGCCTGGATCGCGTCGCCCGCCGCCGCCGCCAGCGGCGCCAAGTCGTCCGACTGGACCACGGCCGCGACCACCAAGCTTCTGCCCGATCGCTTCATCGTGTGCGCGTATGACGACAGGAATAACGTCACGCGCCAGGCCGGCGCCGAGATCGCCGACGGCCTCACATTGAGCCCATCGCCGAACGGCGGCGATCCCGTGCAGGACCCGGCCCTCAAGTGGATGCGCGACTTCAACGAGGCCGTGAAGCTCGGGCTCGGCGTCCGCGTCCCGCTGACAGCGGCCCTCGCCGCCAGCGGCTTCGCCCGCGTACTCGTCGTGGGTGTGAAGAGCCGCCTCGATCCCGCGACCGCGCCGGCGAGGCTCGGCAGTGTCCTCGACGCACACCACTACACCGATGGCGTTGCCTTGCTGCCGATCGGCACGCCAACCAACAATAGCGATGGCGCGAAGTCCGGCTATACGACCGACGACCCAGCTTACGCGGCGAGCTTCGCGGTCGAGCGCGGCCCGGCAATGACGCCGAGCCCAGATGGCCGCGGCAACGGGGACATGATTGCCCGCGCCTTGGGTATCGACGCGTCGCATTTCGCTCATGTGAGCGGCGCTGACGGCCGCTACGACGACGCGCCGTCCGCCATGAACACGGTGCTGTGGCCCGCCACCTGGGAGTACTATCTCGGGAACCTCGTCAACGGCGCCGTTCCGGATCCGGCCAATACCATTCCGGCGGCCCGGGCTTTCTTCATCGCATGGGTGCGGGCACGCGGGCCTTGGGCCACGCTGCGCATCGGCCGCCAGCCCTACGGCGTCATGCCCGTGGTGTGGAGCGGTGGCTACCAGCCTCGAGCAGGCGACACGCTATCCGCGCCCCTCCTGTCCGTGATGGAAAAGCTACGGCCGACCTGGCGGAATGCGTCCGCAAACGTACCCCGGGTGGGCCTGGGCCAGGACCCCGATGCCACGCTCGCCGGCATCCTCGGCATGAGCCCGCGGTCGGAGACGTATGTCGGCCGCAGCGTGATGGGGCCACAGTACAACGAGTACTATTGGAAGTTCCTGGCGAGACCCATCGACGCGACCTGGTTCGCCAGGCTCGGACAGCTCAGCACCGCCGGCATCACGGCGCTTGCTGCGGCCGCCACCCCGACGCGGCTCGGCAACTCCACCTACCTCGACAAGCATTTCAATATTGCAAGTGTCCCGATGCTACCGAGCGATTTGGCCACGCTCGGCGCGATGACGCTAACCCAGTTGCGAATACCCCCGGCGACATCGACCTCGCTGCTCGGGTTGCTCGCGCGACACGCAGCGCTCCGGCAATATGCGAGCACCGCCTATTCGCTGCTGGGCACGGCGGTTAGCGCCGGGGATCAACTCGAGCCGGAACTGATCAATATCTCGCCGACCGGCACGACACCGACGGTCTGGGATCATCTCAACCTGCCGATCCCCGGGGGTGGGGAGGCGGTCGGCCTCTATCTCGATGAACACAAGGCCGACGGGCCGGCGCCGTTCGTCGCTTTCTGGAAGGCGATCGCACTCTTGGCCACGCAATCGTCTGATGACCTCGATCAGGTGCTGCGCGAGACGCTCGATCTTCACGCGCATCGCCTCGATGCCTGGTACTCCGCATTGGCCGCCGCGCGTCTCGACGGCCTGCGCAGCCAGGCCGGAAATGCCACGACTCTTTACATTGGGGCTTACGGGTGGGTGGACAATGTGCGGCCGCAGGCGGCACCCGTTTCCTGGGGTTACATCCACGCCCCGTCGATCAACCACGCGACCACGGCCGCGGTGCTCCGCAGCGGATATCTCAGCCATCAGCAGAGCGGCAGCCAGGCGGCGGCAATCGATCTGTCGTCGACGCGGGTGCGCCTCGCCCAGAATCTGCTCGATGGTGTGCGGTCGGGCCAGGCGCTGGGCGCGTTGCTCGGCTATCAGCTCGAGCGCGCGCTGCATGGGGCCACGCTCGATGCCTTCATCGCTCCGTTCCGAACGATCGCGCCGATCGAAGGCGTAACCGGTGATCACACCGTCGACGGGCTGTCGCTGCTCGATCAGCGCTCGACCATTCCGTGGGGCACGCTGAATCTTCCCAAGGTGGGCGATGACACCCAG
>DATFCF010000699.1:0-11711 GCA_035253445.1 Mycobacterium sp. | reverse complement strand
CGGCTGACCGTGGAAATGTAACGCGCGCAACCTATTTGCGTGGGCAACGAAGGCTGGGACGGTTGGCACGCGGGGATTCCCGGTCAGGTCTACGCTTGGCGCCATGCCTGACCACGACCGCGCCGCCTCGCCGCGCTCGTCCCGCTGTCAGACCAACTCGGGCGCACGCAAGTGTGCGACTGCCAACTCGAAGTCGCACTGGTCGAGTACCTCTGCGTTGGCTTCCTGGCTGCCCGTCGCTCTGAGCCTGTCCAACTGGTCCTTGTTGCGCTCAATCGCTTCGGCGTTGTCGAAGTTCGCCGAGGCCACGCCACGACCGGACGCTCGGTCGACGAACAGGCTGGCGCTGCAGAATCCCTCCAGCTCTTCGAGGGCGGGCAGGAGAGTCGTCTTGTAGAAATCGATGCCTGCGTCGAGTTGATCCGGATCGACCTTGACCCAGGTGGCTCGGACACAGGCGCCGTCACCCGCGCGATGCTCGCGGTGCATGGCGGCGATCTCCCATTCCGCGACCTGAGCGCTACCACCGAAAAGCTCCGCGGCCCGGTCGCGAATCGGCCGAATGGAGTCCTCGCTCGCGCGCATCGCCTCCTCGGACTCCCAGGAGCTGGTGGCAATGCAGCGGCCGGACGTTCGGTCGACCAACAACGACATCCCAACGCACCCGCCGATGCCCTCGAGCGCGGGCATCACGCTGTCGCGCATATGCGCGATACCGGCGTCAATGGACGAGGGCTGCGCCTGGATGGTGGTGCTTCGTGCGTACATGATCTGCCTCCGTTGTATGTGGGGCAGCGTCTCGACGGCGCCGCCGGACTACTTCATCGTCCTCCGGCGGCCAAGGCATGGCAATGGCTGGCGGGCGTCAGCATGACGGCAATGCGGATGCGTTGCGGATTCGTTGAAACCCGCTGCGCCCCCAAATATTACGAGCATCACAATCAAGCGCATCTAATGAGTTCTGAGGGTGAGCCGATGTCCAGCTAAGCGCGTGCGCGGCCGGCCCGAGTGCGAACCCCTACCAGTCCAAGCTGGGTTTTCGGTCGGCTAACTTCTGCACCACCCACTGATTGAGCGACACCCCTTGCTCGGTGGCCTCCATCATGAGTCGGGCGTGCAGAGCGCGCGATGTGCGCACCATGAACCGGCCGCTGTAATTCTGTTCGGTCAACGGCGTCGGCGGCCGGCCGCCATAGGTTTCGTCCATTTCACGGAGGTGTTCGTCGACGTCGGCCTCGATGCGGGCGAGGGCGTCCTGCGCCGTGGGCGCCGAAGCATAGAATCCGCTGATTTCGACGCACCGGGCGAGGTATTGGTCCTCATCCGCGCACCACTCCACGCGATACGTGTAGTGATTGGCCATGTCAGAACGCTATCGCGGCGGGCGACAGTGCTTGTGCACCAATTGCGGTGCGCTGCCCTCACTCCTGCAGCGCATGCGATATCGCTTTCTGGCATCCACGCATGGTCCTTCGGCCGGCGTGCACTGGAGTCACTTCCGTCACAGGACTGCGGGCATGATGCCTTCTGGGATGTGATGGCGCATGTGATATTGCCGCTGGAGTTCGGCGCCGCCCATCTAGTCGCCGGTGACGGGTCCTGACGGTGACGTGGGTGGATTGTCGGCATCATTCGGCGGCGTCCGAATCTGAGTCGTCGCGTCGGACGACGGTTCGCGGCGCAGGATCCGCAGCGTCGGCGCGGGAGGGAGCACCGTCGTCGAATCCTCTTTGAGGCGAACGATTCTCGGCACTTCCGAGGGCTTCGGGGGCCACGCGACGGTCGGCGCCGCGGTGGTCGCTGGCTCAGGCGAAGGCTCAGGCGAAGGCGCCGGCGTGGGCGCCGTCGGCGGCACCGAAGCGGTGGCGCTCCGGGCTTCCTGGCGGCGCACCAGGTAGCCGGCCAGCGGACCGGTGAACAGCATGGCGACCAGGACGGCGAGGCTGAGCGCGCAGACGACGACATCGAACGTGCTGGTGATCTGCTGGGCCAGGTTGTTGCCGTAGATGGCGTCGGGCGACGGTTCCGCATAACGCGGGGCGAGCACGACGCCAATCGCGAGGTTCGCGACCGTGAAGACGAACAGCACCCCGCAAAACGCCGCGATGACGGTCGGGGTGGCCTCACCCTTGCCGAGTTGGCGCTGCAGCCACCGCGCGATCAAACCGGTGACCACGTTGAACGCCGTCATCGCCACGGTGTCGTACAGGGCGCGAGGCAGCTCCAGCGACCACGCGATCAGGTAGTCGACGACACGCAGTGCGGCCGCGGCGAACGCCCAGAACGCGATGAGCGTCAGGCACTTCTGCGCGGCCGAGCGGTAGGCGCCCAGCGTCGGCGGTTTGATCAGAAAGATGGCATAAAGCGTCGTCGGGGCGACGATCGCGGCGGCGGCGGCCCAGAACAGATAGCCCTCGTAGCCGACGGCGGCCGTCGAGGTGTTCTGGGCGATTCCGTGGAACGCGTCGATGTCACGGCCGATGGGAAGGATCCACACCAGCGTCGCGGCCAGCGCGGCCGAGCCGCCAAGTGCCGTGGTGGCCAGTCGCGCGGCGGCGGACTTCTCCAACAGCCAGCGGGACGCGATGACCAACGCGATCATCGCCGCCGCGCCGTACAGCAGCGTCGTGACGATGACAGCGACGTCCTGACCGCCGAAGTCGACGTTCGTGACGAACAGATAGCGCAGCCGCCAATACAGATTGAAGGCGACCGACAGCGTCGCGAGCGCGATCGACACCGCCCCCAGCAACCGGGCGGCTGCGTACCAACGCCGAAAGCCGTTGTCCTGGATGGTGATACTGGTGATCGACGGCTGTGCCGCGAGCAACGCGCCCCCGACACCCACGATCAGCCCGGGGCCAACACCCGGCGGCACCAGCCCGGTTCCGCCGTCGCTGACGGTCTGCGCCAGGTGGTACCCGACGAAGCCGAGCGCGACGATCACGTAGGAGACGCTGAGCAGTAACCGGATCAGGCTGGTGCGGCGGACGTCGGGCTGCGCGGAGGTGAGCCGGAACGGGCCGAGGTGCGGTGCGAGCGCGGCGGCGATTGCGAGCAATGTCACGACGCCGACGAGGCCGAACAGCAGGCCGTTGCTGCCGGGGACGGCCAGACCGAAGTCGAGGTTCCATGGCAGCAGCAGCGCGAGGATGAGCAAGGCGACCGCGACGCCGTCGCGCACCATGTTGGAGCGGGCGGGTACGTAGCCCACGCGGGGCGACCGGCCGACGGCGGGTGCGGCGGTCGTGGCCACCGCGACGGTGGCTGGCGCGTCGTAACGCTGGTCGCTCACGTAACGATTTCCTCTCTGACGTGATGCCGCGAGGCGTTGCCACCTCAGGGTGCTCACTTTTGCTCCTTTGCACAAGCAACGAGGTGGTGCCGGTAGCTTGGGAAGTTCGTAGAGGCCGCGAGAAGGGAAGTGTGGGTCGGTGGACGTAGTCCTCGGGGTGGCAGTCACCGGACGGGTGGCTCGTCTGGCGATGGTCGGGTCGCCCGCCTCGGGCGGGCAGGTGTTGGACCAGTACGCGCTGGACCTGCCTGACGACGCGATGACCGACCTGGCCGACACGATCGTCGGCACCTACCGCGCGGTGACCGACTCGGGCAACCGGGTGGCTGCGACACGACTGTGTCTGCCCGACGCATCTGAGGCCGAGACGCTGCGTCAGACGGTGTCGAACGCGGGCGTGCAGAACGTCGACGTGGTGACGGAAACCGACGCGGCCGCTGCGCTGGCCCGCAGTGTCGGTGCGGACGCCGCGTTGTTGCTGGCCGATGACGACACCGTGTCGCTGACCGTGATCGGCGAGGACGAGGAGTCGACGTCAGTGCTGGCGTCGGTGCCGATCGGGGCGGCCGGAGCGGCCGTCGCGTGTGCCGCTGTGCTGCAGCAGGTGCCCGGCCCGGAGGTCCACCGGATCATGCTGGTCGGGCAGCGCCTGGACCTCGATTCGGTTGCGGCCGAGCTGCATTCGACGGCGCCGGTCGAGGTGGCGCCGGATGCGGGCTACGCGATCGCGCGCGGTGCGGCGCAGACTGTCGAGGACTCCGGGTTCCCGGCGGGCGCGGCCACGCAGATGGCGCCCGCGGTCGCCGACGCGACGCAGATGGCGCCGGCGGCTTCGGATGCGACGCAGATGGCACCGGCGACCGCAGATTCTGCGGCGGTCGGCCCACAGCTGGCGTACTCGCAGGCGGAGCCGGATTACGACGAGATGCCGGTGGATTCGCTCGAGGAGTTTGTCCCCGAGCAGGACGACGAGGCGCCGTACACGCAGGTGATCGCGCCGCCGCCGCCCAAGACCCTGCTGATGGGCAGCGCGCTGGGGTTCGTGGTGGTCAGCTTCGCCACCCTGGCGGTCACGGTCGCGATCAACGTCCGGCCGGCCGCCGACGTCCAAGCCCAGCCGGTACCGGCGATTCAATCGGACACGGTGCCGGGGCGGTATCTGCCGCAGGTGCCGCACGAGCCGGATCCGGTGGCGTTGCCGGTCGCGGTGGTGTCGCCGCCGCCCGCGGCACCGGTCGTGACGAGGGTCCCAAGCAACCGTGGACCGGCGACCAACAATGCGCCGTCGGCTCCGCCGGTACAGCAGGCGCCGCCGCCCGCGCCGGCTCCAGTTCCGCAGGTGCCGGTGGTGCCGCTGCCGCCGGTCGTCATTTTCCCGCCGTTCAACCCGTTCCCGACGCCGACGTTCCCGACGCCGACGACGACGGTCACGACGCCGACCACCACGACTACGACGACGACCAGCACGACGACCACGACCACTGCGCCGACGTCGACGACCACCACTGCGCCGACGACTACGGAGCCGACGACTACCACTGCGCCGACGACTACGGAGCCGTCGACCATACCGACGTCGCCGTCGTCGATCGTCACGGTCACGCCAGTTGAGCCGCCGCCGACGCAGGCGCCCGCGTACACCCCGTCGTCCGCGTACACCGCGCCGCCTGAGCCGGCTTACACCCCGGCACCGGCCTACACGCCGCCTGCGGTTGCGCCGGAACCGGCTGCACCAGCGCCGGCTGCTCCGGTAGTTCCGGAGGCGCCGGTTGTCCAGGTGCCCGTAACGACGGTGCCGGTGTCGCCCTAATCGGCGATCGGTCAGGGACCATGAGGGTATGGCCGGCTATGTGGATGTCCGGGCATACGCCGAACTCAACGACTTCTTGTCAGCCGAGTCGCGCGGTCTGACCGTGCGCCGTCCGTTCCGGCCGCATCAGACGGTGAAGGACGTGCTGGAGGCGGTGGGCATTCCGCATACCGAAGTCGACCTAATCCTGGTCAACGGGGATGCGGAAGATTTCACCCACCGCCCGGCGTCTGGCGACCGCATCGCGGTGTATCCGGTGTTCGAGGCGCTTGACATCGGGTCGACAGCACGGCTGAGGCCGGTGCCGCTGCGAGATCCGCGTTTCGTCATCGACGTCAACCTCGGTCGGCTGGCGCGGCTGCTTCGCGTGCTCGGATTCGACGTGTGGTGGTCTAGTGACGTCGAGGACCAGACCCTGGTCGACGTCAGCCTGGCCCAGCACCGGATCCTGTTGACCCGCGATCGTGCGCTGTTGAAGCGTCGCGCCGTCACGCATGGCTTATTCGTCCACTCCGCGCATCCCGAGGAGCAGACACTCGAGGTGATCCGGCGGCTAGACCTGAGCCAACGACTGGCGCCGTTTAGCCGGTGCGTGCGGTGCAACGGCGGGCTGATCGGCGTGAGCAAGGCCGAGGTGATCGACCACCTCGAGCCGTTGACTCGGCGGTACTACGACGATTTCAGCCGCTGCGCGGATTGCGGACGAATCTACTGGCCAGGGTCGCATCGCGCGAGATTGGCCAGCTTCGTTGAAGGACTCTGCAACCAGCTCTGATCAGTGGCGTGCCCGGTTAGCCGCGCGGCGGCCGCCGCCCTGTCCGCGTGCGCGAAGCACTGCTACCTGCCATTTGCTGTGCGGTGACACCGAATTCAAGTAGTCCGCCACTCATGACCGCACGACGGTCACCGCATAGCTTTGCCGAATCAGGGAGAACTGATGCGGCGCCGACGGTGGTGAACCAGATCGTCCGCCAGGCCGTTGAAACAACTAGCGACGTCGTGTAACTCAATCGCCCCACCGGGGCCACAACAGGATAGCCCCGGTGCAGCAAATTCTTCGGCTTTGAGTGGTGCTGCCTTGGGAGACAAGTGAATCCGAGGAATCGGGCAAGCCATGCCCGTCAATCACCACAAGAACCCAGGAAAGGCACGACGATGAAGATCATCCTCGCTACATCTCTCGCGGCCGGCGCATTGGCGGCCGGCGCGCTCGGACTGGCCGGAACCGCTTCGGCCGCTCCGTCGGGGGCACCCTCCGTCGATGCGACGGTCAGCCAGTTGCAGGCGAAGGGCTTCCACGTCATCGTGAGCCGCGTCGACAGCGCAGCGGTGGACCAGTGCGCGTTGACCGCGGTTCGTCCCGGCCAGACGTTCGCGCGTACGGACTCCGGTGTACCGGGACGCGATGACGACCTGGTCACCACGGTGACCAACAAGACGGTCTACGTCGACGTCGCCTGCTGACATCCGATTGGCTTCGGTTCTGCTAGGGGGCTCCGACTCGTCGCTTCACGTCCCTGTCAACGGCGGTGGCGATGTCATGGACGAGCCTGGAGTGCCATTGCTTGTGCGCCTCGAGGTCGCCGGTCAGCGCATGACAGTCTGGGCATTCCTGATGGGCGGAGATCTCGTGCTGGGTCTGCTCCACGGTGCGGCACCTCCTCGAAAGGGGTCTGGTTCTCCACCGTGGCACAAACCGAGGCCCTCGTCCACTGTCGGGCGAATTCTCACGGATCTTGTTGCAGTTGTGTTCAATTGGGTCTGGCACGCGGCCGGTCTACGCGCTGACGATCGCATTGAAACAATCGAAACAAACCGGAGCAACGGGGTCCGGTGTCCCGGCTATGTGAGCGGCTGCTACCAGTACCCGATCATGCGTCCGGCACCGACCGCTGTCAGCCAGCTGGCCAGCGATACGCCACCTATGAGCGCCAGTCGCCGCGCTTCCGAGCGGGACAGCTCGCGGGTGGTCACGGCCCGCCACGCCGCGGTGCGGCGCAGCGCGATGGCGTTGACCAAACCCAGTCCGATGGCCGAGAACTTCACCAGCAGAACAGGATTGTTCTCGTACTCGAGAGCGTTGGCCGCCAACAGGCAGACACCGCTGGCCGCGGCGAGCGCGAATCCGGCCATCGCCACCGGGGCGGCGATGGTGGTGATCGGTGCGAGGGGTGCGCGGCGCCACGCGCCCAGCAGCCGCAGATCGAGGACGAGCACGGCACCGAACAGTGTTGCGACACCGAAGACATGAATGACGTTGACGATGGGATAGGTCCACGGGCCGGTGTCGCGCATGAACATCCCCAGCGCCGACGACTGGAGCCAGGTGAGCACGTCGGTCATGCGCGCGACGTTGCGGCTTCAGCCATCAATTGCGTTCGGGGTAGACGTTGAACAGTGTGTCGTTCCACGTGAGGCGTTCCGTCTTGACTTCGAGAGTTGCCTCGTCGAGATGCCGATGGCCACTTGCGGTCACGGTGTCGCCGACCGGAATGACGTCCTCGGTCAGGCCGGCCTCGGCGGTGCGCGTCGATGGGGCGAACACCAGGTCCCACAGCTCGTCACCGACTTGGATTTGAGCGGTGGCGTGCGGGCCCGCAAGGCTGACGGGCGTCGCGAGTGTGCCAGTGATTTCGAACTGCTCGTCCTGATACTCGCTCCAGCCGTGATGGGCGCTGACCGGCGGTGATATTGCCACGGCCATGAGCGCGAAAGCGGCGAGGACGATGATCCTATTGGAGTGTTTCCGCATGTCGGACCTCCTGATGCGAGGGTACTCCCGCACGCATGGAACCGGCCCGGGATTTCCGCCGCGACGGCTGCAAGGCGACGTCGGTGCGGTCACGGATCGGTGTTTCGGGTAGCGGATCCAGGAAAATCGAGTACCCGGCTACTCTCGTGCGCGGTTTCTGACGCAATGAACATGGCTGCATGTCCGGAGTGTTCTTGACGTCACGCCCAACCAGTTTGGGTCGAAGGGCCGTGCCCTGGGGGCCCCGATGAGCAACAACATTCGGCAGCTCGCCTCACGCGCATGTTCCCACCCTCTGGCCGTAGCGGGCATGCTGCAGCCAAGCACGTTGCTCCGCAGCGTATCTCGCCTCGATTTCCGCGAGACCGACTGCGGCGACTCAGCGATGGCCGCGTGCGCTTTCCCCAATCCGTACACCGTGATCGATGCGCTTCTTGGTTCGCTGAGGCTGACGTCGACGTTCCCGTCGTTCCCGTCGTTCTCGATGCCCGGAGTCGCTCCCGTTGGCCGCCTTCCGCACGGCCGCGTGGTTGAGCTTTCCAATCGTGGCAGCACCTATGTGGTGGACTCCGGCCCAACTGCCGGCGGTCCGACGTTTGTTCTGCTCCACGCGCTGGCGTGCACCGGGCTGTTGACGTGGTATCCATCGCTGGAGATGATGCGTGGCTTCGGGCGTGTGGTGGTCTTCGACCAGCGCTGGCACGGGGCGGGTATCGACTCGCCACGTTTTCTGCTGGAGGACTGCGCCGACGACGTCGCCGCGTTGGCCGACGAGCTCGGGATCGAAACGTTCATCCCGGTCGGCTTTTCGATGGGATCACTGGTGGCGCAGCAGGTGTGGCGGCGCCACCGGCACAGGGTCGACGCGTTGGTGCTCTGCGCCGCGGCAGCGTCATTCCGCCGTGCGGCCCATGAGCGGCTGTCGACCGGTGTCTCGGCCGCGCTGGTCGACGCGTTCGGCCCGCAGCCCGGGCGGTCCGGCGCGGTGCCGCTGCCTGTCGCCGACGACGCCGTGACCAATGACCGGCTTTGGGCGATGGGGCAACTGCGCTCGACCAGCTATGGGGCGATGTTGGGAGCGTTGGCCGAAATAACCCGGTTTGATTCCACGCGCTGGATCGCTGACATCGATGTACCGACCTCGGTTCTGATACCGCAGCGTGACCGCGTGATCCCGCCGCGGCACCAGCGTTGGCTGGCCCAACAGATACCTGACGCGCATACCGTGACCGTCGATGCGGGACATACCAGCTGCACGCTGCAATCGTCGACGTTCGTGCCAGGTCTGCGGTCGGCTGTCGACTCGGTGGTCAATCGAATCACGCGCTCGCGCAATGTAACTGATGGAGTGCCGGCGTAGTCGAGGCGCGACGTTTCGAGCGCCCACCTCAGAGCGACAGCGTCGCAAAGTGAATTTCGACGGACATCGCTCACGAGCAGTGACACGATGCTCATGTGGGTTGTATGCCACGGCCATCTGCGCGAAGGGCCATTGCTGTCGGCGCTGCTGTGCTGGCGCTCGCGACGGCGTGCTCGGGTGGGCATGAAGCGCAGACAGCCGTCAGAGACAGCGCCGAGGCAACGCAGACGTCATCTGCGGTGCTCGCACCACCACCGCCGCCAATTGTGGCGGCCACACCTGATTTCCCAACAGTCTCCAAGCTGATCGACGATGCGATTGCGGCGCATCGGCTGCCAGGTGCTGTGGTCGTCGTCGGGCATGGCGGCAAGATCGTCTTCGAGAAGGCTTATGGCGTACGCAAGCTCGACGGCCAACAGGGGCTCGATGGCTCGCCCGCTCCCGCGGAGCCGATGACCGAGGACACGATCTTCGACATGGCGTCGTTGACGAAGCCCCTCGCTACGGCGACGGCTGTGATGCAGCTGTATGAGCAAGGCAAGGTGCAGTTCGACGATCCGGTGCAGAACTACTTGCCGGACTTCAGCCCGTCGAACGATCCGCAGCGGGCCGAAGTGACGGTTCGCATGCTGCTTACGCACTTTTCGGGGGAAGCGGGCGAGGTCGACTTCGGAGATCCGTGGGGTCTCGACGGAGCCGACAAAGCAGAAGGTATTCATCGTGCGCTCACGAAGCCGCTGCAGACGCGTCCCGGCGAGGTGTTCCGCTACTCCGACATCAACTACATACTGCTTGGCGCGCTGATCGAGAAGGTCACCGGCGAGGCAGAAGACGTGTACGTGCAGCGCAACGTGTTCGCGCCGCTGGGCATGCACGACACCCGCTATCTTCCGGCAGCCAAAGCCTGTGGGCCGCATGAGATTAGGGGCGCGGCGATTGGGTGGGCGCCGGGTGCGGTGGCCGATTGCCCTGCGGGTACGTGGAGTACGGATCTGTTGCCACGCATCGCACCGACAGCGATCGACGAGGACGGCAGAGCCGATCCGGGCATGAATCCGGATCTCGATCATCTGCTTCGAGGCACGGTGCATGACACGACGGCGCGGCGGGTGGGTGGAGTGGCCGGGCATGCGGGTGTGTTCTCCACCGCGCGCGACGTCAGTATCTTTGCGCAGGCGCTGCTGGATCGGCTTGCGGGCCGCCCGAGCGAGTTTCCGCTGACGCAAGCGACTTTGGAGTTGATGACGACTCCGCAGCAGCCCGGGCACACCGCTGAGCAACTCCAAACGGCGAACGATGCCACTCGAGCCGCGGCCTCGCCGACCTATCCGGCGATGGAGGGACAAAACCTGCGCGGCTTTGGCTGGGACATCGATACTTACCTGTCGGTGCCGCGAGGCATGGTTTTTCCGGTCGGTAGCTTTGGCCACACGGGCTTCACCGGAACCACGCTGTGGATGGATCCTGGCTCGGATACGTATGTGGTTCTGCTCTCGAATTCGATCCACGTGCGAGGCAGTCGACCCATCCAGGCGCTGCGGGGTGAAGTAGCGACGGCGACAGCCAGGGCGCTGCGGCTCTACGGCAGCGGCTGAACCTTGGAAGTTGCTGTGAGGGAACAAAATCGGACGGCGCGAGGTCGGCTAGCCGCGTGCCCGCCTCAGTGTGTGCCACCTCCGAACTCATCCGATGGCCAGGGACCTCTCGCCGGACGTTATCCGGCGGTGGCCGCCATGGTCACACTTGCATTGATTCCCTGTCTGGCGCTGTCGTCGGCGATCGACCCGCTGGCTCATCATTGAGCAACTTCACATGTCGACCCAGACGATGACCCTGAGCTCGGGGTTGGGCAATGCGGCCTATGCGGTGGGACACGCCCGGCTATTTTGACAAGACTCGGGCGTGTCGCAGGAGCTTGGCGATTCGTCGGTTACCGGCGTGGTGTCGTGGTGATGTGCACGTGGTCATAGTGCCCGTAGCCCGATCCTGCCGGACCGCTCGGCGTGTAGTACGTGTCGCGCCAGATCACATCCTGTAGCCCGAATCGGGACGCATTGGCCATAGCGAACGCGAGAATCTCGTTTCCCAGCGCGATGCCCTCGGGGCTTTCGGAGTTAGGAATCATGATGTCGATCGCCAGGCCGTTCGGATGCCACGGCTTCGAGTCCGGCCGGACACCGTCGATCTCGGCAATCTGGGGGAACCGTTGGCTGACGGCGCGGGCAGCGAGGATGGTGTTCGGCTGTAGCCCGGCCTCATACGCGACGCCCACCGGCAGCGCCTCCGGGATATCGGGAATAGCCGCGGGGGGAGGGACAACAGCGGCGGGAGGTGGGGCGGGCATCGCGTTGAGGAGGGGGTCGGCCGGTGCGGGCACCGCCTGCGGCGGTGGCGGCGTGGCCGCGTTGTCGACCACCGCCTGCTGAGCGGGTGTCAACGCTGCGTACTGCGCCTCGGCGCCGATGATCTGACGCTGCAGTTCACCCCATTTCGC
>DATFCF010000698.1:0-3962 GCA_035253445.1 Mycobacterium sp. | reverse complement strand
GACGATGATCCTGCCGATCGGCGGAGCACCATTTGTGGTGCCACCCAAGAACCCTCAGGACTACGACGCAGCGACCCCGGTGATCCAAGGTCTGTTCGACAAGGGCACCCGGTTCGTCGCGGTAAGCGGTATCGGGCTGCTCGCGCCCGGTGACACCGGACAACTAAACGACGGTGGTCCCAGCGCGGCCCGCACGGCTATCGCGTACGCGAAAGACAAAGACGAGATGTACGTCTTCCAGGGTGGCAGCTACACGCCCGACCAGATCCAAGATCTGTTCCGCGGGTTGGGAAGCGACACCGCCGTCCTGCTTGACGGCGGGGGCTCGTCGGCGATCGTGCTGCGCCGCGACACCGGCGGCATGTGGGCGGGCGCCGGTGTGCCGGACGGGAATTGCGACACCCGCCAGGTGCTGTGCGACTCACGCGAGCGGGGCCTGCCGAGCTGGCTCGCCTTCAACTAGGAACACCCAGAACATTGGTCGCTGCCGACACCTACCGCCACCGCTAGCGGGCCTGGCATCCCGCGGGACTTATTCAGGACACTCCTAGGCCGCTTTGTCCGACGCTCCCTCGTCCGAATCCGAGGCGCTCTCGTCCTTAGCATCGTCGCCCAACCTTGCGTTGTCCGGCTTGGCGTGCTTCGGTGTCGTCTGCTTCGCAGGTTCTGCAGGCTCGTTCTCTTCGGTGTCCGGCTTGGCGTGCTTGGGCGTGTTCGATGCTTCTTCGGGCTCGTCGGTCACGTCTTCCTTGGTCACATCGTCCTCGGTCACGTCGTCCTCGGTCACGTCTTCGTCGACCGCGTCTTCCTCGGTCACCTCTTCTTCAGGGGCCTCTTCTTCAGGGACCTCCTCCTCGGCGACCTCTTCTTCGGCGACCTCTTCTTCAGCGACCTCTTCTTCAGGGACCTCTTCTTCAGGGACCTCTTCCTCGGGGACCTCTTCTTCGGCCGGCGCGTCTGCGGTTTCGGATTCAGCGGTGCCGGAAAGCGATTCGTCGGTCTCGGCCTCGGTGGACACCGGGATCATGCGCGCATCGGCTGCCGGCACGTCCGTGGCCGCCAATGGCGACACCTGCTGAGTCGCCAGCGGGTTCAGGCCATCGAGGACTCCCTGCACGAGACCGCCCAGATTGCCCAACGGACCCAAGCCGCCAGTCAGCAGACTGAGCAGGTTGGTGATCGCATTCGGGGTAGCCGCGGTGGGATTGCCGCTGAAGAACTCCTTGGTGAAGCCCCGCACCAACAGATTGACGACGTCGGTTATCGCCTGAACCGGGTCGACGGCGGGGAACGAGAAGAACGAAGTGGGAACGCCAGCCTCGGTCAACGTCCTGGTGTACGTGCCGTCCGGATTGCGAACGACATCGGTATAGCCCAGATTGGCCAGGCTCAGCAAGGCCGGCGCGAGCGCGTTCGCGAACATGCCGACAGGGTTGACGGCACCCGCCCCGAAGGTCATCAGGCTGATGGCATCCGAAACCAGGTACAGCGGTTCGAGCAGCGGCAGAGTGGCCGACGGGATCGTGAGATACAGGTTGATGGCCAGCGGATCCCCGAGCGGGTTGTCGAGTATCTCTGCGAGCTGCGTCGTAAGTTGTTCGGGAATCGTGTCGAGGGTGATGCCCCTGAGGATGTACGTCGGGAGTGCCGCTCCCACAAGCGAATTGGCTATCGAGAACGGATTAGGCCACGCCGCGAAGTCCGACAGGATGTCAAACTGGATGGTCCCGTCGACCTTGACCGGGATGAGGTTCGCGCCGCCAAGGGACAGTCCGGTGTTGAGAATCGGTATGCCGCCGCTGCTCGACACCTCGGTTTCCGGTGTGACCGTTTCAATCCCGGCCAGCCCGAACAGCGGATAGAAGCGCGCGAACAAGCCGCCGTTGGCGCGGCCGGGGTTGCGCAACAGGATCATCGGCAGCACCGTGACACTGCCGAGCAGCGGATGTTCGGATGACTGCGCGCCGCCGGGCTGGTTCGGCAGATCGGCGAGGACCTTGTCGTAGGCCATGCCTGCGGCGAATGCCCCCAGCCCGAATCCAACGGTCACCGGTACCCGCAGATCGAGGACGTCAACGTCGGGAAGCAGAGAGAGTATCGGCTGCAACAGGTTATCCAGCGCGGGAATGTTGGTGCGTTCCAACACGTCCTCGAGCAGGCTGACAACGCCGACCTCGAGGTACTCCGAGTTGTTGATCTCGTTGGCCACCGAATTGGGCAGCGAGGGCAACCAGCCGAGATCCGCGCCCAGCAACTTGAGCAGCGTGAACGGCGGCCCTGCGGTGATGACGTTCACCCCGGGCAGGTCCAGGTTCGAAAGGTTCAGCGGATCGCTGAGATCGAGTCCGACCAATCCCAAGAGATCACCGACGCTGTCGATTCCGAGCGCCGACAAGGCGGTAGCAAGGAGCGGCTCGAGGAGTCCCGCGGTTATGACATCCAGACCCAAGCCCCCGACGATCGCCTCCGCGAGATCACCGGGAAGTATCGGGACGGCGCCGAAGATGTTGTCGAGCAGGTTCGCCGGCAGCTGGTCGAGGGTGCTGCCGAGCAGACCTTCGAGGAGGCTGTTGGGATCGACACCGGCCGCCTGCGCCAACGCGGCAATGTTGACGTTCTCGACGATCGCCCTGAGAAGCACGTCAGCGCAGAGCTGCCCGAAGTCATAGACGGCGGTGCCGCCACCAAAGGTCAAGTCGGGGATCTGGTTTGGCGGCGGGAATGGGCGGATGGCCGCCGCCAGGTCGACGTCGCCGTTGACGACTGGCTTTGGCTTCGGCGGTGGCGGCGCAGCGCCGATGGTCATCGCAGTCGCGGTGGCAGTCGCCACGCCGACCATCGCGATCTTCTTGGAGCGACTCCCACGCTTGCGGTGCTTGCCTGCCATCTGACGTTCCCCTTTCGACCAGCCCCAGAGACCGTAACAGAGGCGTTAATTTGCGGAGCGCACTTTGGGAAGATTTTTCGTTCGCAACGACCGCCGAGCCCGCAAACGATTATTTGACGGCCTCGTTGATTTATAGGCGCAGCGCAGGGGTCCTATTTACGTGCAGGGTAGTTACGTCCAGCGATTCTCCCATGAGGGCAGCGTGGCGCCGACCTGGTCCGATGGAGGTTTGCCAACTTACGCTGGTTGCCGTCTGAACGGTCAGCTATCGAGTGCCGCGGAATTCATTGCGACTTGTGCCACATCACCTTGGGTGAACGGTCGACGAGCACCCTTTCGGGCACGTAAAGCGTCGTTAGCTAGCCTGCAGCGCCTGCGCCGCCGCCGCGGACGTCTGCCCGGCGTACCCGCCCCCGAACAGCACGATATGAGCCAACAGCGGGTAGAGCTGATGCAGCCCGACGCGCTGTCGCCAGCCGGGGCGCAGCGGCCTGCGGCTCTGGTAACCGTCGAGCACCGCATCGAGATGCGGGCATCCGAACAGCGCCAGCATCGCCAGATCGGTTTCCCGGTGCCCGCCGTGCGCTGCCGGGTCGATGAGGACAACGCCCTCCGGCGTCCACATGACGTTGCCGCTCCACAGATCACCGTGTAAGCGGGCCGGTGGGTCGTCGTCGTCGAAATCACCGGCCTCACACCGCGATATCACCGCGTCCACGTCCTCGCGGGTTGACGCGTTCAGGCCGTGAGCCGCGCGTTCGGCCATCGGCGCCAACCGCTCGCGGGCATAGAAGACGCCCCAGCGGGGGTGGGCTATGAAGGACATCGGCAGCGGATGATGCAGCGGCCCGAAGTACCCGCGCCCGCGCCATCCGTCAGGCGGCGAACCGAAAGCGTCAGCGCCGGCGTCGTGGGTGTGCGCCAGCAGGCGGCCGAATTCCTGCCCGGCCGCTCGCGTCGGCGTGACCGCTTCCAGCCGCCCCAACGTCAGGCTGACGTCGTTGTACTCGATCACCGTGGCGCAGGGCACCCCGTTCTCAGCTGCCGAAAGCCATTGCAGCCCAGCGGCTTCGCA
>DATFCF010000697.1:0-2719 GCA_035253445.1 Mycobacterium sp. | reverse complement strand
CAGGAGGTCTGCCCACCAAGGACCCCGGTCGTCGATCTTGGCGGACTACGTCAGACGCTCGACAACACCGCGGCAGCAGTGCCGTTTGCACCGATCATCGCTACAGCGGCATCAGGTCTGGCGTGGGGTATCGGGTCGCCGGATTCGGAACCACTATCCTTGCCGTTCGACCTCGCGGATTACCTCACCGGAACAGAGGGGGCTGCGGCTGCCGCACTGGCACTCCTGCGTTCGGTGGGAGAGGTAGACGATGTGGGCCAGCACTGGGATGTAACCGCGGCAGATGTGCTCTCGTACTACGTCGGTCAGATCGGATCCAACTTTCTTCCCTACGATCGCCCATGGCGGCGTGACGGTCCACGCGCGACCCTGTCAGGAGGCTCCTATCCTGCGGCAATGTTCCCTTGCCAAGACGGTTGGGTGTCGATTATGTGCCGAACCCAGCGTGAGTACGACGGACTTCTCGACGGATTGGGGCGCCCGGAGTGGACTCGCTCGGCCAAATTCACCGATCCACGGGTCGTGGCCCGGTTGCACGCGGACGAGGCCGACAAGCATCTCACGGCATGGACGAGCGCCCGCACACGCGACGAGGTCTTTGCCGTCGGTCGGCAGTACGGATTTCCGGTCGCACCGGTGCTGACCATCGCGGAGTCTCTCTCCGAGGAGCAGTTCGCTCACCGAGGGTTCTTCGAATCTGGACCGAACCAGATGGTCCTGCCTGGATCGCCATACCATCTCTACCGGACAGAGGCTTCTGAGAAAGACCGGACCCGAGTGTCAGGTTGGCCTGCGGCCGAGGCCCAATCGTCCAAGCAGCCATTAGCTGGACTCCGCGTCCTCGACCTGTCCTGGGTGTGGTCCGGGCCCATGGTGACCGCCACGCTGCGTGACCTGGGCGCAGAGGTAGTGAAGGTGGAGCACCGCAGTCGCGCCGATCCAGCCAGATTGCGAGGTCGGGCCCTTCGCAATGGGGTCCCGGTCGAGGGGCCGGAACTCGAGGTCACGCCGTACTTCAATCAGCTCAATCGTGCCAAGCGCAGCGTCGCTATCGACATGGGCTCAACCGAGGGGGCGGCGTTGATCGGCCGACTTGCTGCGGAGTCGGACGTGGTGGTCGAAAACATGCGGCCGGGAGTGCTGGCTCGCAGGGGACTGGACTATGAATCCCTGTCACAGACAAACCCTGGCCTCGTGATGGTCTCGATGTCGATGCTTGGCCAGACCGGCCCCCTGAGCGGGATCAGGGGATACGCGCCGGTGATGTCCGGCTTGGCCGGCCTGGATTCCCTCGTCGGATACGACTCCGATCGGCTGATCGGAACGTACAACCCTGCCCTTGGCGACCCGAATGGCGCCGGCCATGCACTGGTCGCGCTCTTGTCAGCGCTTGTCGGACGGCAACGTACCGGGCAGGGGTGCTACATCGACCTATCGCAGGTGGAGGCATTGCTCAGCGTTTTGACCGGACCGATCATCCAGACTCAGGTGGACGGACACGTTCCGGTACCTGCGAACAGACACCAGCGCCTACCGCTGCATGGCACCTTCGCCTGTGCAGGAACCGACAATTGGGTCTCGATTGCGGCTCGCACAGAACGCGAACTGTCTGCCGTCGGAGCGGTCGTGAATGCGCCACACACGGCTTCCAGTTCGAGCATCACGGCACTCGTACGGGAGTGGACGGTCGATCGTGATGCTGATGCGGTTGCCAATGTCATGCGTGCCCAAGGGGTCCCGGCCGCTCGCGTCGTTGGATACGAAGAGGCGCTCTTCGGCGAGCGGGCGAGTGAACGGGGTGTAGGGACTGTCACCAGCCATCGTTGGCTGGGAGAGCAGATGGTGGTTACTGTTCCGTGGAAGGTTGATGGCCACGGATTCACTGCGGGCGGGGCCGCTCCCCAACTCGGCGAGGACACGGAGGCCGTTCTCGCGGAAGTGCTCGCACTCAGGGCGGCGGATCTCGCCGAGCTTCGACAGCGTGCCGTAATCGAGTAGTCATGAACGATTCGGCCAGCAGCTCGCACAACACACAGGTCGTGCACGCGACCTTTTCTCCGATCAGCGCATGCACTCCGCATGGCTGTGTGCGTTTACCGTTCGCGATCTCAAGGGCGTAAACGTCCGCGAACTCGCGGAGGGCCCGTTGCCCAGACAAGGAATCATTGCAATGACGCAGACCAACGCATCTCACGCTACTGACGACGTACAGTACGACCCTCCCGAACGAGAGGAGTGGCGTCGCGGCTGGACGGTTGTGCTCGCTGCCGCACTCGCCTATGGCGCAGGTCCGGTTCTCCTCCTCACTACGGCGAGCGTATTCATCAACCCCACCATCGAGGCCACAGGTTGGAGTAGAAATCAGGTACTCATCTCGCCTCTACTCACCGCGATCTTCGCGGCGTTCAGCCCGGTGGCCGGGCGACTTGCGGACCGGTACGGCGCTCGGCGCGTCGTAGCATCCGGATTGGCAGCTTACACAGTCGTATTGGTCGTCTTCGCGTTCACCCCGCTCAATCTCGCGACCTTTTACGCGCTAGCGGTTCTCATGGGAATCTTTGGTGCGGTCGGTTACATCGTCCCCATCAACCGAGCGGTGGCAAGCTGGTTCGAAAAGGGCGCGGGTAAGGCCTTCGGCCTGGTCGGGGCGGGGGGCGCGGCGATGCCTCTCATCGCAGTACCGCTGGTCGCCTTTGTGATCTATACCTTCAGCTGGAAG
>DATFCF010000696.1:0-2330 GCA_035253445.1 Mycobacterium sp. | reverse complement strand
TGTCACCCTCGAACCGGGCGATCTGGTTTTCACAGGCACTCCCGAGGGTGTCGGCAGCCGGCGTACGCCGCCGCTGTACTTATCTGACGGGATGATATTGGAAACAGAGATTCCTGGAGTAGGCACCATGCGCAACGTCGTTCGATCTGTCACCACCGAGCGCTCGAGAACTTCACACATGCCTTTCGATGCACGGTGATGGACGGTCGCAACACGGCGATGGGCATCCGCAGCGCGGTCGTCGAGAACGGAGGGCGTCGTCTATTCTTCGAGGGCGGACAGGTTGCGCGCCATCCGTCTAACTGCCCACTGTGAAGAAACACCGTGACAAGGCCCTGTTGCAGCCGCACGCAGTGCATTTCGCGAAGCGCACTGTGCACAAGAGTTCTTGATGAACCGGGCGCGAGTCTCTCAGGGAAGCCTTAAGGCAGGACGGGTTTGGTGGCTCTTCGCGGTAGCGCGTGAATCTTGGTTGGTGTCGTAAGACGTTGAAGGCCCGTGGGTCTGCTGTGATTCGTGTTGTCGAGACACAATCGCAGATGAGGACCCACGAGCCATGGCTGAGCCTATCGGCTCGCGGCGTGATGCCGCGAGTGCCCTGTTCAACCTGTCCGGATACCGGGTGATCGCGGTCGGTGAGGAACCGATCATCGGCCGCTGGGTGGACATCGAAGTCAGTGGTAGGCCTTTCTGTCCAGCCTGCGGAGCAGCGGGGAGCAAGGTGCATTCGTCGAGGTCGCAGCGGGTTCGCGACATTCCGGTGGCGGGCGAGGTGACGGTGATCTGGCGCAAGCGACGGTGGTTCTGCGTCACCGCGACGTGCCCGAAGAGGACGTTCTCCGAATCGACCGAGCAGGTGCCGCCGTACGCGCGCTCGACGATGCGGCTGAGGGAGGCCCTGGTCACCGCGGTGACCGGGGCCGGACGTGCCGCCCGCGAGGTCGCGGCCTCGTTCTCGGTGTCATGGTGGCTGGTCCAGGCAACGCTCACCGCTGCTGCGGCGTTGATCGACGATGTGGACACCCTCGTGGTGCGCGGGGTCGGGATCGATGAGCACCGCTTCCGGCGGGTGCGCTACTTCCGGTTACCCACGGGCAAGTGGCGGCGCCACGAGCCCTGGATGTCCACGGTCGTCGATCTCGACACCGGCCGGGTACTCGGCGTGGTCGACGGCCGCGACAACAAGGGTGTCGGTGCGTGGCTCGCTGCGCGACCTCAGGCCTGGCGCGACCGGGTCGAGGTGGTCGCGATCGATCCCTCCGCGGCATTCGCGAAAGCGATCGCCGCCAACCTGCCGCACGCCGCCACCAGTGTCGATGCGTTCCACCTAGTGAAACTGGCAAACGACATGGTGACTACTGTGCGGCAACGTCTTTCGCGACAACAGAAGAACAGGAGAGGCAGGTTGGTCGATCCGTCGTGGGCGAACCGGCGGCTCCTGTTACGCGGTGCGGACACCCTTTCGCCTCGCGGCTGGGCGCGTCTGCGGGCCACGTTCACCAGCGATGATCCGACCGAGGAACTCGCCGCCGCCTGGGGCATCAAAGAACAACTCAGGCGTCTGCTGGCCTGCTCGTCGCTGACCGACGCCCACCAGGAGAAGATGCGGCTCGGGCACTACGTTCAGGTCGCGGACATGCCCGAAACCGACCGCCTCTGGGCCACGATATGCCAGTGGTGGCCGGCGATCGAAGTCCTGATCGTCACCGGTGTCACGAACGCGAAGACCGAGGCCGCGAACACGGGAATCAAGAACATCAAACGCATCGGTCGCGGATTCAGGAACGCGAAGAACTATCGGGCCCGTATTCTGCTCACCAGTGTCGCCCACAGTGCGGCATGAACGCATCTCACAGCGGACGCACTTTCACGCGGAACCGCGAAGGGCCGCTAAACGAGGCTGCCCCCCGGCGACGACGGAGTCCGTCAGCTGCGCCCTCGCCGACCCTGCAGCGCTCGCGCACGGTCTGCCTGGCGCTGGGTGGGGGAGCCCTGTGCCGAGCCCAAGCTGGACCTCGGTGAACACGAACCACTCGGCCGGCAGAGCGGCTGCCGAAGACCATGGTCGGGTAGGTCTGGTCCCAGGCATCGATGACCTGTGGGCCCGCGTTGAATGACGGGCCAGTTCATCTCCCGCATCACCCCGGGAATCGGCGATATGTCATCAGGGTAGGCGGTGGCGCCTTCTGGATCAGATCTGTGACTCGGGCGGTGGTGCAGGGCTGGCGAACTCCGCGCGCCGGATATTCGCGGCCGCGCTCGGGGGCCCGTTCAGGGTGTTATGCATGGCGATCGGCACGTCGGCCGCCCATTGACGGGTTGCGACGCGG
>DATFCF010000695.1:0-2860 GCA_035253445.1 Mycobacterium sp. | reverse complement strand
AGCATTCTCTCCAACATCGGGTAGCCGCTGTCCTTGCGTATCCCGCTGGCGGTGATCTTCTCGGTGTCTACGTCGATCACTTCGAACAGATGTCCGGTCGCGATACCGATGTTGTGGTCAGGGTGTTGCTCCCACCACCGGCGGACCCGGTCAGTATCAGTGGTGGCGTCTTTGAATCCGTTGCCGCCCTGCTCTTTGGAAATGGCCGGTTTCTTCCCCCAGGCCATGATCGGGAACACCGGCCAGCCCCACTTGGCGTACTGCACCGCGGCCTCCAGCAGCTTCGGCGGCGCCGCGTCCAGTTCCTTGATCTGCTGCTCAAGGTTGCGGCACTTGTCTTCCCACTGCGCAGCCATTTCGTCGGTGTCTGCGGTCGCGAGCACCCTGAACGCGCGGCTCAGGTCTTCTTCGAGCACGTCGCGCTGATAAAGCACCGGCCGGCACGGCTCTTGCTCATGCCACGGCGTGAACCCCTCCCACCACCCGATCTTGGCTGGGCCGCGGCTCGAAGCGCCGGAGCCGAGCAGCAGGGGGCCGCCGCATGACCGGCAGGTTGTTCTCACGAACATGTGCGGCGACCCTCCTGCTGCTCGACCATCACGAACCGGACGAGCCCCCTACACTGCTGAAGGAGCCCGCCGGAACCCTATGAGGGAGAAGGGATTACCTCAGAACGGCGGCTCGTCTGCGCCATCAGCGAACGCGTTAGCGGGCGGCGCCGAACCCCACGGGTCATCCGACCCGTTCGTGGTCGCCGCCGCAGCCTTATCGTCAGCCGCAGCTTTCGACATCGCCTCCTGCGCGCGCTGCGACAACTCGCCGTTGCCGCGCTTCACGCGAATTTTGAAGACCTTAACGGTGCGTCCACCGCTCAACGGCTCAATGCCGCTCATCTCGAGCTGCATCAAATCGCCGGCATTCAGACGACCAGCCTGGACCGCGCGTTTCAGCGACGCTTGCCCGCAGTTGATCACTACGAGTTCACCGGCGTCGACCTTCGACCAGCCGTTCTGCTTGGAGTGTGAATGCGCCTCTTCGGTCAGCACCACCGACACCTGAGGGCAAACTTTGCCATCGAAGTCGGTGCCGCCGTCATCGACATACTCCAGCACCTCGCCAGTGACCTTCTGCCCGGGCTTATCTCCCCAGCCTATGAACTGGCCCCTCGGAACAGCTACTTCTTCCCATCCATCAGTTGTCGTGCTCATTCGTTCGTTCCTTTCGTTCGTTCGATTTGTGTGTCACGCCGTAACAAGGCCGCGGCGTGCGGCACGTTTTCGGTCCCGGTTCCGTTGCCGTTTGCATTGACGGCACACGGGTGATCCAGCGGGATTGATGTAGGTATTCTCGGGAGTCATTTCATGCCCAGAGCGGCACCTCTGGATGCCATCGAGGCGCATATCGAACAGCTTGTGACACGGTGAACAGCGTGGCTCGTAGCAGTCAGTGTTGAAGCTGTATTCGAGGTCGCGACGGCCGCAAATGTGCGGGGTCGGGTCGGTGCGGTTGTAGGACCATTGCAGTGCGGGGCCGCCGCAATCTATGCAGCAATGATCCTTCGCGGGCCCTTTGGCTGCCCTGACACGAGCGTGGGCCGCCTCATAGGTTGCCACCATACGGCCGTTGCGCCGTAAGCACCCACACGATTTTGATCGGCCATGTCGCAGCGAGTAGCCGTTTACAGCCACGGTCGTGCCGCAGTCGCATTGGCAGAGCCATTTCGGCGCCGCGCTTCGCTTGAGCGCGGTGAGGCGTCCGAAACGCTGCCCGGTGAGGTCGATGAGCTTCATTCGTCGCCGCCTTGCTGTTGCAGCAGGATGGCCTTCCTTGCCCGTACCGCGCGGACAAAGTCTTCACTGTCGGCGTTGTTGACCTGCGCCTCGAAGTACAGGTCACGCAGCTCGTCGACGGTGTTGCAGGACAGCACCATCGCTTCGTAGTCCAGGTGGCCGGTGTTGACGGGCAGTTCATGCTGATCGGCGACCGGCCAGGTCAGGTCTTTGCGTTTGATGCCGCGGAAGTCGAACACCTGATAGCAGGCCTGCAGGCCGCGGCGACCCTTCTCGATGTCGACCCAGTGCAGGAAACACTCCCCGGAGCCGGACGGCAGGTGGATGACCAGGCCGCGGTTGTTCGAGATCGGGTAGGGGTCGTCGAAGCGCTGATTGGTGGCGATATCGTACGGGCGGGACGCCCGGTACATGGCGAGTTGCATCGCGATCTTGTGGATCCGTTCGATGTCGCCGGTTTTGATGTCGGCGATGAAGTTGTCGCCGTCCATCTCGCTGATCCGGTCGGCGGTTCCGGCGACTTTCCAGTCGTCGTGCACCCGGAACGTTTCGATCGCCTTGTGTGTCAGGCCGTACCGTTTCATGCACTGCTCGTAGGCCCGGATGTCGGCGTCGTGCGGCGGCGGGATCTTCCCCAAGGGTTGCCCGCGGTCCAGGCGTTCGCACAGCTTGTGCAGCGCGGTGCCCTTGGTGGCTTTCGCTGACGATTCGGCGTACTCCATCGCGTCCTTGGCGACTTCGTCGAGCGCTTTCTTGTCCTCGATGTGCACGCTGGCGGCCTTCAGTACCAGGTCGGGGCGCTGCCCGAGGCCCCAGCAGGCTTGCCGCAGCTTCCACTGTTCAAGGTTGTAGCGGTCTTCGAGCGCGCCGACGAAGGTGGTGGTGCGCCGGTAGGCGACGCGTTTGGTGCCTTCGGGGTTCATGATCAGCGGACGGTTCATGCCGTCGCGGGGGATCTGAACGTCTTCCCAGTTTTTGCCGACCCACGGGTCGGTGCTCATCGTTGTCATGCTGGCACCATCCCAGAGGGCACCGACAAATCGGCGCGTCGGTGCTCGGCTCTGTGCGCT
>DATFCF010000694.1:0-2240 GCA_035253445.1 Mycobacterium sp. | reverse complement strand
GCTCCAGCTGCCCAGCTGTGCGAACCGTTGCGCGTCAAGCGTGATCCGGGTACCGGTACGCATCACGTGGCGTTGCTCCTGGACGACGGGGAACAGACCCTCCCAGGTCAGGTCGACGGCGACGCCCTCGGTTTCTTCGAGGATCACCCGCAACTTGTGCAGCGGCTTGACGACCTCGATGCGGTAGGCGCCGACGTGCTGGTTGAGCCGGTCGGAGTCGATGTCGTCGCTCAGATGCACCGCCGTCTGAGTGTCGCCGCCTCCGCCGAATCTGCCGCCTCCGCGGCGGGCAACCAGCACAAAGGCGTCCTTGACACCGAGATTCGGGTAATACCCGATGCCGGTGATCAGAAACAGGTCGCCGGTGCGGTCGTGCCCATTGAGGTAGGAACGGTCGTAGAAGTTGCGGTCCGACGACCCTGGCCAGGCGATCGGCTGGGGAATCTGGTGGATGGGGAATTCGTCGGTGGGTCCGAGCATCAGGCGTCATCTCCGTTTGTTGGCTCTTCGCGCAAGCGCTCATCGCTGATGAGGCGCTGCAATACCGCGCCGTGGTAGAACAGCGATTCGACGTCATCCGGTTTCTCGATCTCGCCGAAGCGCACCCGCCGGGCGCTGGTCCGCATGAACACACACGCCCAGACCACGCCGCAGTACACGTAAAACCATTGCAGGTCGCCCAACTCGACTCCGGTCAGTTCGGTATAGGTCGACTTCACGTCGGACTCCCGCATGAAGTCGGGCAGACCCGGCAGGCAGGCCAGGCCGGCGAGTTCCTGAAAGACCATGTGCGCGAAGATGATCCACGCCACGTCCATTTCGCGCGGACCCAGGGTGGCCATCTCCCAGTCCAGCACCGCGACCGGCCGGAAGTCGGAGTACAGAACATTGCCGACGCGCGAGTCGCCCCACACCAGAACCGGGTCGGTGGCGGCGACATCGGCTGGCCAGTTCGCTTCGAGCCACTCGAGCGCCCGTTCGATCAGCGCCGATCGGCCGATATCCGGCACGGCAAACTCGTGCCAGGACTTCAACCAGTCGAGGTTGCGCCGCAACGCATTTGGCTCTGCGCTGTCGACGAGAAATCCAAATGTCTTCTCGGGTTCCGGAATCGAGTGCAGTTTGGCGATCACCTCGACGGTGCTGTCCTGTAACTCACGCTGTCGCTGCGCCGGTGCGTCGGCGAACCAATTGTTGCCGAACGTGTACGGCATCACATCCGGCGGAACCTGGCCCTCGACGTAGTCCATCAGGAAGAAGGGTGCGCCCAGCACCGAACCGTCTGCCTCCAGCCATCGCACGCGGGGGACCGGAACGTCGGTCTTCTCGCCCACGATCCGGATCACGTCGAACTGATGGTCCATGCGGTATGACGAGAACACCGGGACGTCCTGGGCGGTGGGCGCGACCCGCGCCACCCACTTCTGTTCCTGCTGCCGGCCGTCCTCGTCCCAGCGGCCGGTCAAGATGATCGTCTCCGACGACATGCCGTTGGAGTCCACGCCACTTTCCACGGTGATGTGGGGGGTGACTCCGCCTGGAAACACTGTTGAGAGCCACTGCGATATCAAAATAGGCAACGTGCTGATATCGCGACTCGAGTGCTCGAGGCGGCTGACGTCTTCGACAGCCGGTTCTGGTGGCATGAGAGTTGTTCCTTTGGCACGCAATTACGATACGGTGGGTAGCGTTATGAAAGCAGACCCGTCATTGGATGACAAGACCCCCGCCGCTGGGCGGCCCCGAGATCCACGTATTGACGCTGCCATATTGCGTGCTACCGCGGATCTGCTTGTGGAAATCGGCTATTCGAACCTCACGATGGCCGCCGTGGCAGAACGGGCCGGCACCACCAAGACCGCGCTGTACCGCCGGTGGTCGAGCAAGGCCGAGCTGGTACACGAGGCCGCCTTCCCAGCGTCGCCGACGGCCATCGAGACACCTCCCGGTGACACCGCTGCCGATATCCGCGCCATGCTCGCGGCCGCCCGTGACGTGTTCACCGGTCCGGTGGTGCGCGCGGCGATGCCAGGACTGATCGCGGACATGGCCGCCGACGCCAATCTCAACGCTCGGGTGATGTCCCGCTTCACCGACGTGTTCGCCGCGGTGCGCACGCGGTTGGCTGAGGCCAGCGAGCGCGGGGAGGTGCGCGCCGACGTCCATCCGGACCGGCTCCTCGAGGTGATCGGCGGCGCGACGATGTTGCGAGTCCTGCTGCTACCCGATGAACCTCTTGG
>DATFCF010000693.1:0-2343 GCA_035253445.1 Mycobacterium sp. | reverse complement strand
TTCGGCACTACCCGCAAAACTGCCTCAATTTCCGGTCGGCGCCAACATGCTATGCGATCGAAGTGGACCTGAGCCGCTTCTTGCGCGGGCAGGTCACGCTTGAGGACATTCGGCGGGCGGTCATCGACGACGTGGCGGGTAAGACTTGGCTGGCGCACCCAGCCCTGCCGGTCTTGCCCGAGGTCGAAGATGTCGAAGACGACGAACTGAACAATGTGTACCTGCGCCCAACCCGGGGCTATACACCTATTGCACCTGCCGTTGAAGCCTCGTTGTTGCCACCCAACTGGCGCGAGAACTTGTCTCTGCAAAAGGATGACCCCTGTCTTCGGTCGGTGAAGAAATTGGATTCCGAGCGTCCCCACTGAAGTGGCATCGGAGGCACCCAAGGTCGGAGCGACCCCGTGGCTCTACGTGAAACTGGAACGGAAGCAATTCCATGAGCTGCGCCGAGATCGAGTGCTTGATCGCCAGCAGAACCAAGCAAGCGCCAGTTCTCGATGCCGACGCCGAAGGCGCCCAGGTAGTGCTGCGAAGCGCGCCCTTTGTAGCCGGCATCACCGCGCTCACACAGTAGTTGACTCTCCTTGGACCAGGCGTAAGAGGTGCCCTGAGCGCGCTGCAGCGATTTATAGTGCGCGCCCCCGTTCAGTTCTACTCCACGGTTCATTCCCGAGACGCCGCATTGGCCGCCAAGTTTGACGGAAAAGCGTTGGTCTGGAAGTCCAACCACGGCGGATTCTGGGCATACATCTCGACGATGAGCTGTTTGATCGCCGCGATGTACCACGAGTCGTCATTGAGACGGTGGCTAAGGATGATGGGTGAAGTCGCCTTTTCGTCGGCGATCAACCGGTACACAAGGTCCGACCGCAGCCGCGCAGCGGCAGGCACGATGCAAAGTCCCACCTCGGCGGCAACCAATCCCAACGCGGCGTGCAACTCGCGCACCTCGTGAACTTCCGCCGGCGTTATGCCTTTCTCATGCAACATGCCGAGTACGTGATCTGCAAAGCTGGGACGCGGCTCTTTCGGGAACACCACCAGTTTGAACTGGCCGAAATCCTCAAAGTTTACTGGACCTTTTTCATCCGCCAACGGCCAACCCGGTGGGATGGCCAACACGAGCCTTTCCTCGCGCAACACGGTGCGCGCCACCGAGGTGTCGTTGCTTCGAACGCGGCCAAACCCCAAATCGATGCGACCGGACTTGAGCTCGCTGATCTGCTGGATCGACCCCAGATCGACAAGTTGGACATCGGTGTCGGGGTAGCGCTGGCGAAACATTCGAACAACCATGGGCAGTCCGCCATAGAGGGTCGATGGCACATACCCGATGGAAATTGATTGCCGATCGCTCCGGCCTGCTTGCCGCGCCGCGTTCTTCATCTGATCGACTCGGTGGAGCACCTGCAGTGACTGCTCGTAGAACAACCTCCCTGCCTCGGTAAGGCGTATCGGACGGCTGTTGCGCTGGATCAGCTGGACTTCCAGCTCCTCCTCGAGCAGCTGGATCTGACGGCTGAGCGGCGGCTGTGCGATGTGCATCTGCTCCGCGGCGCGCGTGAAGTTCCTGGTCGTGGCTACCGCCACGAAGTATCTCAGTTGACGCAGATCCATAAGGGAAAACCATACCCATCGAAGGAGGGTCATCGCTAAGTGCTTGTTTTTCAAGGAAAAACAGGCCAATTATACCTTCCAGGTATCGCATGAGATGAATTCGGTGTTGGCCTGCAATGGACTGCAATCGTCCAATAGAGGCCATGCAACATACTGCCTGTCAACAAAACGCCGCCAGCGGTGCTGTCGTCATCGAGCGTGTCGAGACGATGCTCGTCGATCTGCCGACGATCCGTCCGCACAAACTCTCCATGGCCGTGATGAACGGTCAGACGCTCATGCTTGTGCGTATCCGTTGCTCGGACGGGACGGTCGGCATCGGCGAAGGCACCACCATCGGTGGCTTGGCCTACGGCGCTGAATCGCCGGAGGGCATGAAGATGGTCATCGATACCTACTTCGCCCCCCAACTCGTCGGTGCGGACGCGAACCGCGTGCCCGCGTTGATGAACCACCTGAACAACGCCTTCCGCGACAACCGCTTTGCCAAATGCGCTGTCGAGACCGCGCTGTTCGACGCGCTGGGCCACCGCACGGGTCTCCCCGTCTCGGAACTGCTCGGCGGTCGGCTGCGGGACCGGCTGCCGGTGGCTTGGACCCTTGCTTCTGGCGACACCGGCCGCGACATCGAGGAAGCACAGCACATGCTGGAACTGCGGCGCCATCGGATCTTCAAGCTCAAGATCGGCCGCCGCACAGTGCGTGAAGACGTGGCGCACGTCG
>DATFCF010000692.1:0-4936 GCA_035253445.1 Mycobacterium sp. | reverse complement strand
GGCTTGACTGATCCGCGCTGCCTGCCGGGTGAGGTGGTGGCGTTCGGCGAGGGTGGGGGCGGAGCGGGCGGCGTCGGCATACAGCCGTGCCGCGGTCTGAAGGTCGCCCGCTTTCTCGTGGAGGTAGGCCGAGGCGGCGGTGTGGCGGGGCAGGCCAGAGTCCACCGTGGCCAAGGCCGCCAGGCCGGCCACGGGGCCATCGGCCTCGCCGATCGCGATGGCCCGGTTGAGCTGCACGACCGGGCTCTCGGTGAGCCGGAGCAGCTCGTCGTACCAGCCGACGATCTGCACCCAGTCGGTCTCCTCGGCGCGCGGTGCGTCGGCGTGCAGGGCGGCGATAGCGGCCTGTGCTTGGAACTCACCGAGTCGGTCGCGACCCAGCGCTGTCTGCAGGACTGCAACGCCCTCGGCGATGAGCGAGGTGTTCCAGCGGGAGCGGTCCTGCTCGGCCAGGGGGACCAGGCTGCCGTCGCACCGGGTCCGCGCCGGTCGCCGAGCGTGGTGCAGCAGCATCAACGCCAGCAGCCCCGCGGTCTCCTCGTCATCGGTCATCGACGCCAACTGCCGGGTGAGCCGGATCGCCTCGGCCGCCAGGTCGACGTCGCCGGTGTAGCCCTCGTTGAAGACCAGGTAGAGCACCCGCAGCACGGTCGCCGGGTCGCCGGGCTGGTCGAACCGCACGTCGCGGACCGTGCGCTTGGCCCGGCTGATCCGCTGCGCCATTGTCGCCTCCGGCACGAGATAAGCCTGAGCGATCTGCCGGGTGGTCAAGCCACCGACGGCGCGCAGCGTAAGCGCCACCGCGGACGCCGGGGTCAGCGACGGATGGGCGCACAGGAAGAAGAGCTGCAACGTGTCGTCTGCGGTCTCGGTCGGTCCGGGCGGCGGCTCGGCCTCGACCCGCTGCTCCCGGTCGCGACGCGAGACCTCGGAGCGGTGGGCGTCGAGGAACTTGCGCCAGGCAACCGTGACCAGCCAGCCCTTCGGGTCGGCAGGTTGCCGGTCCGGCCAGGTCAGCGCGGCCTGGATGAGTGCTTCCTGCACGGCGTCCTCGGCCGTCGCGAAGTCAACTCCGCGATGCACGAGGACGCCGATCACTGCGGGAGTCAGCTCCCGCAGCAGCAGTTCGTCCATCACTTGATCTGCCACCTGATCTGCCCTGGCCGGTCCGGTCACTCGGTGACCGTCGGCGGTGCGCTCAGGAACGGGCGCACCTCGAGCCACTCGTGGATCGGCTTGCCGCCGGCTCCGGGGGCTGCCGACAACTCGCCGGCGAGCGCAAGCGCGCGCTCGTAGGTGTCGACGTCAATCACCATCCAGCCGGCGATCAGGTCCTTGGTCTCCGCGAAGGGCCCGTCGGTGACCGGCGGTCGGCCCTCCCCGTCGTACCGGACGAACGTGCCCTCGGGCGAGAGCGCCTGACCGTCGACGTACTCACCGGTGCCCTCAAGCCGGGCGGCGAAGTCGGCCATGTACTGCAGGTGGTCCTCGATCTCCTCTGGGGTCCACTGGTCCATCGGGACGGCGTTGACGGCCTCGGGGGCGCCGCGGTAGTGCTTGAGAAGCAGATACTTCGCCATGCTGGTCTCCTCACTGTTGTGCGGCCACGGTGGCCGCATCTGCCCCTGGGACGGAACCGTCAGACCGATCTCGACATCCTTTCCCAATCTTCTTCGAAATCGCCCCGCTGCCCCAGCCGCGTTGGCCCACACACGAGTAGGGGACGCGCGTGTTCGCAGGTCGACACGCCGCAAATAGTCGGCATTCTGTGCACGCTCACGGCAGCGGATCCCCCGCCCGTACAGTGCCTGCGTGACCGAAGCGGAGTACATGCGACTCACGCGCGACGGCTATGACGTCACCGCCTCCGCGTACTCAGAGCGATTTCACAACCATCTGCATGACAAGCCACTGGACCTCGCGATGCTCTCCGGATTCGCCGGTCTCATCGGTGGCGGCGGAGTACTCGCCGATATCGGTTGTGGCACCGGCGCGACGACCGCGATGTTCGCCCAGTTCGGGCTCGACGTGCTCGGTATCGACCTGTCGCCCAACATGATCGCCGAAGCCTGCCGCATCAACCCAGACCTGGAATTCCGAGTCGGGTCGATGACTTCGCTCGATCTCAGCGACGCCAGCGTCGATGCCGTATGCGCGTGGTACTCGACCATTCACGTGCCGGATGAGTCGTTACCGCAGGCGTTTTCAGAATTCGAGCGGGTCTTGCGTCCGGGTGGCCAGCTGTTACTGGCGTTCCAGGTCGGTGACCAACCCCGCGTGCTCACTGAGGCATTCGGCCACGATGTTGCGTTGACGTTCTACCGGCGCCGACCCGATGCCGTCGCGGAAATGCTCGCGGCGGCGGGCCTCAAGCTGCACGCACGACTGGTGCGTGAGCCGGATGACGACGGGCTCGAATCGACTCCGCAGGCCTATCTCATCGCCCGAAAGTCAGCGCTCGCGCAGGTGAGCTAGGCGGCGATGTCGCGCTTGGCGGCTTTCTTGGTGGCGCGATTGGCCGCCTTGTTGCGCCGCCACCCGCGCACCGTCGCGATCGCGGTCTTCAGGCCACGCCGGCGTCCCGTCTCCGGATCCACAACCGCGAAGCCAGGTTCCAGCTCACTGAACATCCGCTCGCTGCGGGTCTCAGGCGCATCGTCGGCCGTATCGCGCAGGTACTTGTCCGGAAGCGACAGCTTGGCGATGGTCCGCCATGTCTTGCCGTACTGCATCAGGAACGAGCCCGTCGTGTACGGCAGGTCGTACTTGTCGCAGACTTCCCTGACCCGTTTCGAGATCTCGTAGAGCCGGTTGCTGGGAAGGTCCGGATACAGATGGTGCTCGATCTGGTGGCACAGATTGCCGCTCATGAACCGCAGCACGGGTCCGTTCTCGAAGTTCGCGCTGCCAAGCATCTGCCGCAGGTACCACTGACCCTTGGTCTCGCCGACCATGTCGGTCTTGGTGAATTTCTCTGCGCCGTCAGGGAAGTGGCCGCAGAAGATCACCGCGTTGGACCACACGTTGCGGATGATGTTGGCGACCGCATTGGCCTTCAGCGTGGACGTGAATGTCGCGCCCGGCGACAGTGACGTCAGCGCGGGGTAGGCCACGTAGTCCTTGACCACCTGGTGTCCGGCCTTGACCCCGAACTCCCGCACCCGCACCATCGTGGCGGCGCGGTCGTCGCGGCCCTTGAAGATCTTGCCGAGCTCCAGGTGCTGCAGGCCAACGCCCCACTCGAACAACGAGGCGAGCATGGTGTTGTAGAACAGGTTGAAGATGTTGTGCGGCTTCCATTTCTGGTCACGCGTCACCCGCAGCAGGCCGTAGCCCACATCGTCGTCCATGCCCAGGATGTTGGTGTACTTGTGATGCATGAAGTTGTGGGTGAAGCGCCAATGCTTGGACGCCCCGCTCATGTCCCACTCCCACGTCGAGGAGTGAATCTCGGGATCGTTCATCCAATCCCATTGGCCGTGCATGACGTTGTGGCCGATCTCCATGTTCTCGATGATCTTGGCCACGCCCAAAGTCGCGGTGCCTGCCCACCAGGCGGATCGCTTCGAGCCGGCGGCCAGCATGAGCCGGGCGGCCACCTCGAGCGCGCGTTGGGCGGCGATGGTGCGGCGGATGTAGCGCGCGTCGCGCTCACCGCGGGAGTCTTCGATGTCTTGGCGGATTGCGTCCAGCTCGTAAGCCAGATTCTCGATGTCGGCGTCGGTCAAATGTGCGAATGCCGGAACGTCGGTAATAGCCATCGTTCAGCCTCCTTTCTCCCACCTACGCTACCGTAACCTACGGATCCGTAGGTTACCAGTCAGTAAAGTCTAAATGTCGAGCACACAATCGCCGGATGCTGCGGAAATGCATGTCTGTACCCGGCTGCCGGGTTCGTGCTCGACGCCCGTTCGGAGGTCACGGACGTGCCCGTCGACCAAGCTGACGACGCATGACTGGCAGATGCCCATCCGGCAGCCGAACGGCATCTGCACACCGACCTGCTCGCCGGCATCCATCAACGGCGTCGCGCCGTCGACCGTGAGCGTCTTGCCGCTGCGCGCGAACTGCACCGTGCCGCCCTGGCCACGCGCGGCGGCCCTGGACACCGCGAAGCGTTCCAGGTGCAGCCGATCGGCGATGCCGCCCGCGTGCCAAACGCGCTCGGCAGCGTTCAGCATGCCTTCAGGCCCACAGGCCCAGGTCTGGCGATCGCGCCAGTCGGGGACCTCGTCGTCAAGACGGGACAGATCCAGCCGGCCCTGCGTTCGGGTCGTGCGCAGGCGCAGCCCATACCCCTCGTGCGTGCGCTGCAGCTCGGCGAGCTCAGCGGCGAACATCACGTCGGATTCCGTTGGGGCCGAATGCAAATGGATGACATCGGTGATCTGGCCGCGACGCACCAGAGTGCGCAGCATCGACATCACCGGCGTGATGCCTGAGCCGCCGGTGATGAACAACACCGCAGCCGGCGCGGGATCGGGCAACACGAAGTTGCCCTGCGGCGCGGCGAGCCGCACGATCGTGCCTGGGGCCACCCCGCCGACCAGGTGGGTCGACAGGAACCCCTCCGGCATGGCCTTGACCGTGATGGTGATGGTGCGCCCGCCACGCATCGATGACACAGGGCTCGACGTCAGCGAGTACGAGCGCCAGCGCCAGCGTCCGTCCACAAGTAGGCCGATACCGATGTACTGACCCGGCTGATAGTCGAAGGAAAAACCCCAGCCCGGCTTGATCACCAACGTCGCGGAGTCGACGGTTTCGCGGCGCACCTCGACCACCCGGCCGCGCAGTTCCCGCGCCGACCACAACGGGTTCGCCAGCTTCAGATAATCGTCTGGCAGCAGTGGTGTGGTGATCCGGGCCGCGATCGCTCGCAGTGCGTTCCACCTGGTGCCGGCGATGGCCGGCCGCTCGGTGTCGCGGACGTTGG
>DATFCF010000691.1:0-2110 GCA_035253445.1 Mycobacterium sp. | reverse complement strand
CGTCCGCGTCGAAGGGCGTGGCAACGGCGGCGGCGCGGTGTGGGCGGTCCGCGGGGTAAAACCCTGACGCATCAAGTTCGGGTGCCGCTGTGTTCGAATGAGCACATGACACCTGGGCCGCAGACCACTTCCAGCGCGCTGACCGACTCAACATTCAGCGGGCACCGACCGGCCGGTGCCGGTGATCTGTCGGTCGAGACGCACGGCATCGCACCCATCGCTGAGGATCAGCGTTACGGCACGCCCGCCCGGCTCTTCACCGTGTGGTTCGCGCCGCAGGTCAACATGACCGGCGTGTTCACCGGCACGCTCGCGATCGTGCTCGGGTTGGGATTCTGGCTGGGGCTGCTCGCGATGGTGATCGGCACCGTGCTCGGTTCACTTGTGGTCGGCTACCTGTCGACGTGGGGGCCGCGCACCGGTACCGGGCAGCTGCCCAACTCGCGGATGGCGTTCGGCGGCGGGGTTGTCTTGCCGGCCGCTCTGCAGTGGCTGTCATCGATCGCCTGGGACGCGCTCGTCGGGCTGTTCGGTGGGGAAGCCCTGGCCGTGCTGCTCGACATTCCTTTCTGGACAGCGGTTCTCATCGTGCTGGCCGTGCAGGGCGTAGTCGGGTTCTTCGGCTATGAGCTGATCCACCGGCTTCAAGCGGTACTGACCGTGGTGCTGTTCGTGACGTTCGTGGTGTTCGCGGTGAAACTCGTTGGCGGGCACGAGGTCATCACACCGGCCAGCGTGTCGGGCGCCGACCTGGCCGGTGCGTTCGTCCTCGAAATAACCATCGCGTTCAGCCTCGCGGTGTCGTGGGCCAGTTATGCCGCCGACTTCAGCCGATACCTGCCGGCGGACTCGTCGCGCACCAAGGTGTTCGCGTTCACCTTCACCGGAATCGTGTTGGCGTACATGTTCGTTCAGGGCATCGGCATCGCGGCCGCGGGGGCGATCGGCGAGCATACCGCCGAAGGAGTGCAATCCGTGATGGGCGGTGGCGTGATGGGGGCGCTGGCGCTGCTGGTCATTGCGGTGGCATCGATCGGCTCCGGGGTGATGAACGACTACAGCGGGTCACTGGCGTTGCAGACGATCGGGGTTCGGGTGCGACGACCGGTGTCGGCCGTCATCGTGACAGTGCTGGCCTTCGCCCTCATCCTGTGGCTACACGCAGCCGACACCGCGACGAGGTTCACCGATGTGCTTCTGCTGGTGAGTTATTGGATTCCGGCGTTCGTCGCGGTGGTGGTGATCGACTGGCTGATCCGCAGCCGTGGCCGGGCGACCGTCAACCCCGCCGAAGAACGCACCGACGCCCGCGACGCCGCCGCCGCGCTGGTGGCGTTCGTGCTGGCGTATGGGGCGGCGATGCCGTTCATGAACACCTCGCTCATCCAGGGGCCGGTCGCGCAGGCCTGGCACGGGGCCGACATCGCGTACTTCGTGAACTTTTTCGTGGCCGCCGCACTCTACGGGGGTTACCGACTGGTGGGGATGCGCAGGAACGCGGTCCACTGAGCCGTCGCGGGCGTACCACAACCGCTCGATGAGCCTGTACGCCAAGCTCGGTTTCGATATCCGCGAGCCTTTCGCCGTCGTACAGGGAAATCCCTTAGCGCTCAAGGCCGCAGGTGGTGAGCATGATGAATCTGATGACGATCGGCTTTCAGGAGCCGCGTGGCGCGTTCCTCGCGTCGGTGTTGTACTGACGGCCCGTCGTGTTGACGAAGTCGTCGATCAGGTCGACAACCTCGCTGGGCCGTTCGACGTGCGGAAAATGGCCGACGCCGGCGAGCACCTCGAGCCGGCTTCCTGGACGGGCTTCGTGCAAGGCGTAGCCGTGCTCGACGGGGATGATCCGGTCCTGGTCGCCCCAGATGACCAACATCGGCAGGTCGGCCGTCAGGTGCAGCCGATTGAGCGCACTCACCGCCTGTCCGCGGTGGTCGACCACCGAGCGCAGCGTCCGCAGGAACGCCTGGCGCGTCTGCGCATCGGACAGCGACGAGTACGCGCTCCACACTTCCGCGCCGCGAGGTGATTGAAGCCCTGCTGCCGAGAACCACGAGCGCAGCTTGTTGCCTGCGGTCAACACCGGCCGCGGCGCTATTGCCGGCAG
>DATFCF010000690.1:0-4567 GCA_035253445.1 Mycobacterium sp. | reverse complement strand
CTCCCGCGCGGCCCGCTTCAACGGGATTCCCTGACACACCCGGTCGAACAACATCCAGCGCACAACCCTCGAATGCGGATATCCACTCGGCATCGCAACCCCTAAATCCACGGATGTTGCACTGACCGTATGAATCTGCCGGCGTTTTTTCGAGCGGTACGGAACGTTCGCGCGTAGAGGGCAGGCGCGCCGTCGCACCTCAGTGATAGAGGCGGACCGGGTGGTGAGTCGCCTGCTCGATCCGCGACGATGCGCTCTGCAGCAGCTCGGTGCCCAACGCGATCAGGCCCCTGGCCGCAGCGATCTCCTCGCCGATCATCGGTTGGCTGCTGTCCTTGGGGTTGCGGTAGGCATCGCCAAGGGCGGTCAGCGTGTCGTCGCCCCGCTTGGCGCGCACCGTCGCATGCGTGTGCGTCTCGTCCTCGTCGAACTCGACCTCGACGTGCCACTTGTTGTCCAGATTCTTGTCGTACATCGCCATCACCTTCCCTTTACCAGGGTGCGCCGCAAGCTAGCGGTCGACAAGAGGCAGGGCGCTCGGGCCTATCTCGCCTCGGAGGCCCCCGCCGCGGTTGCCGATTGCCGGATGAGCATCCGCAGCACGGACACGCTCATCGGCTGTGACCCATCGCTGACGGCGCGCAGGATACTCAGCGCGGCGTCGCTGTGGGTCGTGGGTGGCACGACGTAGAGCACGGCGTTGCGCGCGTGCGTACCGACGAGGTAGATGGTGTCGCGCGCAACCATCGCGTAGGGGTCGACGGAGATCACCGCGGTGCCCCGGATGATCCGCGACGGCGCATGCGGCCACATCGACGGGTCGTATACGACGCGATGCACCGGGCCGACCACCAGACCAAGAACGGCCACGAGGTCGGGCAACTGCGTTCTCAGATCGGCGCTGCTGGGCCACCACGCACCGTCGACGGCGCCGGAAAGCGTCGAACGGTCACACAACGCCAATCGGGCCGCACTCGAACACTGGGACGCGATTTGCACCATCGGAGGTGCTCCCGTCAGCTATCAGAGCAATCGCAGACGGTAACCGAAGTGGCGGACACGCGACAAACCTACGATTTATCAAGGATAGCCCACTGACCTGTAGGCACCGGTGTCTCGCTGCGGCACCAAGCGCGAAATCCGGCGAATCAAAAGGGCGCAAAACATTTATCGGACTCAGTCAAGTTCACGTCGAAATGGGCCGTAACTCGTAGCATCGACCCGGGGAAAGGTGTCGAAATGGCGGGAAATCATTTGCGTTCATCGAGAGTTTCGAGAATTCCCGCCGCGACGTCAGCCGGCGGGCCCTAGCGTCGAGCAAGCCGCCGAGACCCCGCACAAATTCCTAGCGAAGGACCGAGATCATGCCTGACTCGAAACCCAACATCCTCGTCATTTGGGGCGACGATATCGGGATCTCAAACCTGAGTTGTTACAGCCGGGGAATGATGGGTTACTTCACGCCCAACATTGACCGAATCGCTGATGAGGGAATGCTTTTCACCGACTCCTACGGCGAGCAGAGCTGTACGGCGGGCCGGTCGTCGTTCATCACCGGGCAGAGCGTGTACCGCACCGGCATGAGCAAGGTGGGGATGCCGGGCGTCGACGTCGGGTTGCAGAAGGAGGACCCGACAATCGCCGAGTTGCTCAAGCCGTTGGGCTATGCGACGGGACAGTTCGGGAAGAACCACCTGGGCGATCTGAACAAGTTCCTGCCGACCGCGCACGGGTTCGACGAGTTTTTCGGCAACCTGTATCACCTCAACGCCGAGGAAGAGCCGGAGAATCCGGATTACCCCACCGAGGAGGAGGCGCCGATGTTGCGCCGCGCATTGCTGCCGCGCGGCGTCATCCATTCCTGGGCCACCGATGAGGACACCGGCGAGGTCGATGACCGATACGGTCCAGTCGGCAAGCAGCGCATCGAAGACACCGGGCCGCTGACCAAGAAGCGAATGGAAACGATCGACGACGAGACCACTTCGGCGGCCATCGATTTCATCCGCCGCCAGCACGATGCCGGCACCCCGTTCTTCGTTTGGATGAACATGACCCACATGCATTTCCGAACGCACACCAAACCGGAAAGTCTCGGCCAGGCCGGGCGTTGGCAGTCGCCCTACCACGACACGATGGTCGACCACGACCGCAACGTCGGCCAGTTGCTCGACCTGGTCGACGAGCTCGGGATTTCCGAGGACACCATCGTCATGTACTCCACCGACAACGGTCCGCACGCCAACAGCTGGCCGGATGGCGCGACGACGCCCTTCCGCAGTGAGAAAGCGACGAACTGGGAGGGCGCCTTCCGCATTCCCGAGATGATCCGCTGGCCCGGGAAGATCAAGCCGCGCAGCGTCTCCAACGAGATAGTTCAGCACCACGACTGGCTGCCGACGTTCCTGGCCGCAGCGGGCGAACCGGACATCGTCGAGAAGCTCAAGGCCGGTCATAACGCCGGTGAGGCGACCTACAAGGTGCACATCGACGGCTACAACCTGCTGCCGTACCTCACCGGAGAGGTCGCCAAGAGCCCGCGGCGCGGCATGATCTATTTCTCTGACGACTGCGACGTCCTGGGTATTCGCGCGGAGAATTGGAAAGTCGTGTTCATGGAGCAGCGCTGCGAGGGCACGCTGCAGGTGTGGTTCGAACCGTTCACCAAGTTGCGGGCGCCGAAGTTGTTCAACCTCCGAACCGATCCGTACGAGCGCGCGGACATCACCTCGAACACCTACTGGGACTGGATGATCGACCGCATTTACCTTGTGATGTTCGGAACAGCGATCGCGACACAGTTCCTGGAGACATTCAAGGACTTTCCGCCGCGACAGGAACCGGCGTCGTTCACGATCAACCATGCCGTGGACGAGCTCAACAAGTTCCTCGCCTCACGAGGCGGATGAGCATGGCCGAACTCGCCTCATGGAACGACGGGGCCACGAAGTCGGCGATCCTCGACTTCGTTGGCCGCGTAACGGCCGAAGGCGGGCCGGATTACGTTGCGCCCGAAGCACGTATCGCCGTCTTCGACAACGACGGCACACTGTGGTGCGAGAAGCCGGCGTACATCCAACTCAACTTCACCGTCTACCGATTGGCGGAGAAAGCCGCGGCCGAACCGTCGCTGCGCGAGAGGCAGCCGTACAAGGCAGCTGCCGAAGGCGATCTGAAGTGGTTCGGCGCGGCCGTCACCAAGCATTACCAGGGCGACGACATCGACCTGAATGTCCTGTTGTTCAATGCGTTGCGGCTGCACGACTCGATGTCGGTGGATCAGTACGCCGGGCTCGTCGAGGCGTTTTTCGACCGTGCACAGCATCCAACGCTGAGTAGGCCGTATCGCGAATGCACCTACGCGCCGATGGTCGAGTTGCTGCGCTACCTGGAGGCCAGCGATTTCACGTGCTACATCGTCTCGGGCGGCGGCCGCGATTTCATGCGACCGATCACCAGTGCCGTCTATGGGATCCCGCCGGAACGGGTGATCGGCAGCGCACAGGGGCTGCGTTTCTCGGCCCGCGACGGTGACGCCGAGCTGCGCATCCAGCCCTCGGTGGACATCTTCGACGACGGACCCGAAAAGCCCGTTCGCATCTGGAGCCGCATCGGGCGACGGCCCATCGTCGCCGTCGGCAACTCCAACGGCGACGACGAGATGTTGCAGTACTGCGGCGGCCTGCGGCTGCTGGTCCTGCATGACGACGCCGAGCGCGAATTCGACTACACCGCAGGCGCAGAGCGAGTGCTGGACCGGGCGGCGACGGACGGCTGGAGCGTCGTCAGCATGCGTGACGATTGGGCGACCGTCTTCAGTGGTCCGGCGGGCAGGAGCGAAGCGACCGGGGAATGAGCACTGACGAACTCGCCTGGATCCCCGCACAGACCGCAACCCTGGGGTCCGATCAGCACTACCCCGAGGAAGGGCCCGCTCATCCCGTCGCCGTCGACGGATTCTGGATACAGACCCGGCAGGTGACGAACGCTGATTTCAGCGAATTCATCACGGCGACAGGTTATCTCACCGTTGCCGAGCGACAGCCGAATCCGGCGGACTACCCCGACGCGCCCGCCGAGAACCTTCAGCCGGGCTCCATGGTGTTCACCCGGACGACGGGGCCGGTGGATCTGCGGCACCTCAACCTGTGGTGGACGTGGACACCCGGCGCATCGTGGCGCCACCCGGTTGGCCCGTTGTCGTCGATCGACAAGCGAGCAGACCACCCGGTGGTGCACATTGCCTATCAGGACGCCGAGGCCTATGCGACGTGGGCCGGGCTCTCAGTGCCGACCGAGGCGGAGTGGGAGACCGCCGCCCGTGGCGGACTCGAACAGGCGACGTACACGTGGGGCGACGAGCCGGAGCCGGCGGATCGGCCGCTGGCCAACTACTGGCACGGCGACTTCCCCTGGCGCCCCGACCGCGGCTACGGCCGCACCACCGCGGTCGGCAGCTTTCCAGCCAACGGCTACGGCCTGTTCGACATGGCCGGCAACGTGTGGGAGTGGACCACCGACTGGTATGTCGATACCCGGTCCGCCTCGACGTGTTGCGAGGCGGACA
>DATFCF010000689.1:0-4832 GCA_035253445.1 Mycobacterium sp. | reverse complement strand
CGGCGCTGTTAGGGCGCTCGTCTTGCCTTCGTCGCAGCGTGCAGGTGGCCGATACCCGGCATACCCGAGCATAGAAGGGGAAGAGCGATGAACGACCGAATCAACCCAGCTGATTGGCTTCCCGAGGAATTGAAATCCCTCGCTCCGCGCAGCCGAACGGTGCTGACAGAAGCCGTGCCGAAGGAAGTCTTCGATGTCACCAAACTGGGAGACATTGCCAAGTCGCCGCTGCGCCTGAAAGACTGGCTCGATCTCAACATCCCGTGGTTGATTGGTCCGTACATCGGCGACGTCGAGCCGACGTCGGGCCAGCGCGGCACCATCGTGACGCTGCGCGGGGCTCGCTTTGCGGCCGCCCGGGGCGACAATCTGGTCACGATCGGCGGCGCGAGCGCGCCGGTTCTCTCGGCCAGCAGCACCGAGCTCAAGGTTCTCACCACGGCCGATACCAATACCGGCCCAATCGAGCTCAAGGTCGGCACCCACACAGCGACCGGACCGTACCCCTTCACGGTCACAGCCTATCCCGGCAATACCGACGATGACGGCCCGCCGGTTTTTGCGATGGGAGCGGGGGCGGGCAGCACCGGCGATGTCAACCCGATTGGCACGATCCGCGTACTGATCGTCGTCTGCCAGGCGCTCGATGTCGTGCCCGGCAATTTCAACACGGTTCGGACGGGCCTGAACGACCGCTGGACCAACGTGCAAACCTTCTACACTCAAGCCAGTTACGGCCGCACCAACGTGCAGTTCGACATTGTTGGCAGTGCGGCCCCGCTCGACGGCAACTTCGCGGATTTCGTCGATCTCGCCGGCATCCAGAACGTCATTCCGGGACAACTGAACCGCGTCGCGGCGATTGCGGCCAATCACGCGCAATCGCAAGGCTTCGATCTCAACAATTACCAGATGATGTGCTCGGTGGTGTTCACGAACAACCAGTTCATCCGCGCCTGGGGTGGCTCGGATACCTCAACGTTCTCCTACGATGATGGCAAGCCGACGTCGGATCCGACGCACATCCATATCAGCATTTCCGTCAGTCACGCGATCAACCTCCTGTGGATTCATGAGACGGCCAATTGGGGCCGCTTCGCCCATGAATTCGGCCACAACATCGTGTCGGCGCCGACCGAGACCGGGGACGGCACCGCGACCCTGGGCGAAGACGTCTACGGCTCCGATCTCGTCGATTCGTCGGCGGCAACCGCGCAGGACTTCGAGCTGATGGGCAACCACGACTCCCATCCGATTTTCACCGGGTTCCACCTCGAGAAGCTTGGCTATTACCAGGCTGCGAATGTGACCGAGCGACAATGGGATCGTAACCCGCACAGCGAGGAGATCGACCTGATCGCTCATGGCCTGGCGGAGGATAGTGCTGCCAACCGCTTCCATCTGTTGAAGGTCAAGATATCGGATGCGCTCACGTATTTCGTCGAGGTGCGCCAGAGGCCAGGCACCACGACACAGATTTTCGACGACAGCATCCCGATCGGCGCCGCGCCCAACCAGGGCGGGATCATCGTGACCCGGGTGATCGCCGATGAGATGCACAACAATCAGCAGACCCGCTTCATCACGCTGATGCATGACGACCGTGTGCAGATCGCTGGTGATTTTATCGACGACCCGGCGCGTGCCTTGCGCATAACCGTGGTGAACGATGCCGTCCAGGCCCGACCATTGGTGTGCCGTGTGCGTCTTGAATGGGCGCAGACCATTGCCGACGATCCGAACGGCGCGTTCGATTTGCGGGTCGAACCCTGGGACAGCAACTGGCAGTCACCGGACATCTGGGTGGATCGCCAGCCCTTCGGCACCTTCGACAATCCCCTGGACAGCCAAAATCGACCGACCGGCAATGGCGATCAGCCACGGGTCAACCAGGGCAACCAGTTCACCGCGCGCGTACATGTGAGCGGTGCGATGGGAGCGTCGAACGTCAAATTGACCTTTTACGCCGTAACGCCTCCCGGGGTCGGCGATAACGGCAACTGGTCACCGATCGCGGTCCGCACGATCGGCACCATCGCGCAGAACAGCTTCGTCGATTCCTTCTGCACCTGGGTGCCGGTTGTCGGCAAGCATACCTGCCTGAAGGTGTTCGCCTCGCAGCAGTTGGGGGAAATCTCGGGCGGCAACAATGGTGCCCAGGAGAACGTGTTCGATTTCCAGGCCGCGGGCAGCAGTCCCGCCGACCCGGTCTTCATACGAACCGCCATCCGCAATCCGTTGGACGAGCCGCGGGCGGTGCACCTCAGCACCCGCGGATTGCCGCTCGGCTGGGCAGCCCAGATCCCGAATGCCTGGGTCTGGCTCGACGGCAAGGGGGAGCGGGAAGTCGACGTTCTGGTCTGGCCCTTGGCCGATGTGAATGCCTACGATCTCGCGAGCAACAAGGAAAAGCGGTTGCCGGCGACGGCGCCATTCCAGGTCAAGGGAAACATCGAGCGAAGCTACACCGAGGTGATGAACGGGTCGCTGGTGCCACCCGGTTCGCGATTCTTCCCGATCGGCGGCACCTTCTACCGCACGCATGTGCGTCGGCGAGCCAGCATCAGGCTCGAGGTGAAGGGAGACGACGGCAAGAACGCGGCCCAGGCGATCGGTGCTGTCGGTCCCGGGATTGCAAAACAACGCGTGCTGGTCGACGTCAAGTTCCCGGATGGGAAGAGCCGGCGATCGGTCGAAACCAGGACCAAAGTCGGAGGACAGTTCACCGCCCGGCTCAGCCTGCTGGACGATCATGGCAAGCTGCAGTCCGGTGCCTATCGTGTCCAGGCATTCATCTTTGCCGCCAGCGAACTGGCGGATGCGGAGTCAAATGTCGTGCAACTCATGCGTTAGGGACAGCGGCAGGCGCTTCAACCTGCTCTAGGCTCGCGGATCGCCTGATCCAGCCTCGACATCGTGATGCCGACACCCGATCTGTCGTGCATGATGGGTGGGCGAGGTGTCATGCTTGGGATCAAGGACGATACGACCATCGCGGCGGCGTTTGCGACGGCGGTTTCGGCCTATGCCGAACGCCCGTTTCTTGCGGTGCCGGCCCACGAGGATCGATCCTATCTGCCGTCGGGCTTCGAGATGTCGTACGGCGAGGCCGGTCGGCGCATCGACGAGCTGGCCGACCTCTACCGGCAGGCGGGTTACGGCGTCGGTCACCGCGTCGCAACGCTGCTGGAGAACCGGCCCGAGCATGTGCTGCACACGCTGGCGCTCAACACGATCGGCGTGTGCTGCGTGCCGATCAATCCGGACTACCGCGCCGCCGAGATTGCGTATCTTGTCGACCACAGCGAACCCGAGCTCATCCTGACGCTGGGCGAACGACGGGCGTCGATCGAGCAGGCCTTGGCGCAGAGCACGCACCGGCCGCGCGTGGTCGTGGCGGAGAGGGTCATGGGTTCGTTGGAGAAGGCGGCGCGACCGGCCCGCGATACGCGGCCCACCCCCGAGACGCCGGCCAGCATCCTCTACACCTCCGGCACCACGGGCCGGCCCAAGGGCTGCATTCTGTCCCATGGCTATGAAATCGCGTCGGGGGCCTGGTACGCAGCGCTCGGCGGCATTGCCGGCCTGCGCCCGGCCGAAGACCGCATCTACAATCCGCTGCCGCTCTATCACGCGAATGCCGGCGTCGTGTCGTTAATGGGCGCCATCGTCACCGGCAACTGCCAGATCCAGCCCGATCGCTTCCATCCGCAGCGCTGGTGGCGCGAGGTCGCCGAGACCGGGGCCACCGTCGTCCATTATCTCGGGGTGATCGCGCCGGTCCTGCTGAAGCTTCCGCCCGGGGAGCACGAACGGCAACACAAGGTGCGGTTCGGCATCGGCGCCGGCATCGAGCCTGAGCTGCACGCGGCGTTCGAGAATCGCTTCGGCTTCCCCATGATCGAGCTCTGGGGAATGACCGAGATGGTCCGTGTGCTGGGCGACACCGTCGAGCCGCGCCACGTCGGCACGCGCGCATTCGGACGGGCCGTGCCGGGCATCGAGGTTCGCGTCGTCGACGATGCCGATCGCGACGTCGCGCAGGGCCAACCCGGCGAGATGCTGGTGCGCCACTCGGCGGAAACGCCGCGCCGCGGTTGCTTCTCCGGCTATCTCAAAGACGAAGCGGCGACCGAAATCGGCTGGCGCGGCGGCTGGTTCCACACCGGCGACGTCGTGTGGCGCGGTTCGGACGGCATGCTGCATTTCGTTGAGCGCAAGAAGAACATCATCCGGCGCTCAGGCGAGAACATTGCAGCCGCCGAGGTTGAGGCCGTATTGCTCACCCATCCGGATGTGCAGCAGGTGGCCGTGATGGCGGTGCAGGACGAGCTGCGTGACGAGGAGGTGCTGGCTTGCATCGTGCTCAAGCGGGCGATGGCGGTGAAGGAGGCGGCAACGGCGCTCTTCCACCATTGCAACGAGCGGCTCGCCTACTACAAGCCGCCGGGCTGGATCCATATCGTAGAAAGCCTGCCGACGACGGGCACGCAGAAGATCCAGAAGCACAATATCTATCCCGCCGGCACCGACCCGCGCGCCCTGCCGGAGATCGTCGATCTACGTTCCCTGAAGCGACGTCAGCATGTGTGAGAGACCATGAGCAATACCGGCCTGCCCTTGGACAATCGCCTGCAGATCGGCGTCCAGACGATTCACCGCCGCACCGAACCGGCGGTGGGCGCGTGGCTGCCGTCGATCGATGAAATGCGTAGCCTGGTCGAGCTGGTGGAGCGCGGCGGCTACGATTCCCTGTGGGTTGGCGACCATATCTCCTTCCATATCGCCATCCTCGATCCGTTGCTGCAGCTTGCCCAGGCGGCGGTCATGAG
>DATFCF010000688.1:0-3708 GCA_035253445.1 Mycobacterium sp. | reverse complement strand
CCCAATGTCATTCATGTAGATCCTTCAAGTATCCGGAGTTAAGCAGTGCATTTACAGGCGCGTCTTTACCGTCAGGGCCGATAATACGGTATTGCACGCCCCCGCCTGGCTGGTGGAACCACGGTGCTACTTGCGATTGCTCAATATGGAATCCGGGCGGGAGTTTCGTCGGATCAGAAACAACGTATTGGTAATACGACTTGGCCGCGCTATCAGGTGGTAATGCCCGTTCGGGGAAAGGGGTTCCGTCCGGGGACATCCACGACCCGTATGGGCTTCCGAAGCGATCAATTACGGTGCCTTGCTCCAGCTGGGCGTTGTTGATGACTGTGCCCGGTACTGCATACGGCTTTTCGGGCAGCGATGCATCTGGGTAAATGAGTCCGCCGTCCGGTTTGGTGAACTCCGGACCCGGAGGTATCGGGTCGTAGCCGTCGAACAGCGGAGAGTCTGGTGGTAGCGGAGGCGGCGGTGTGCCAGCTGCTGGTGCGTGAGCCTGCGGGTTACCAGGCGCCTCACTGAGTGGGACCGGGTTATCGATGTCGGAAGGCGTGTGTCCTCCGCCTGGGCTGTCGATGACGTCGTGGGGGATGCCGGGCTGGACAACGTCCTCGGCGTGGCGGCCCGCGTTGAACGCGTCGAGGCCGTGTTGGAGCGCTTCGGCGAGCGGTTTGGCGCCAGGGAGGGGCACTGAGCCGGCTGTGTCGAGAACGGCCCCGGCCTGGTCGGCCCCGGAGTGCTCACCCCAGTTTGTGAGTACGTCGGCGGTGTGAGCGTAGTCGGGCACAAGCCCGAAAGTGGCTTCGCTGATGTCGCGGCTGGACTCCGTGAGCCCTTCAGCGGCCTGCTCGGCGAAGCTGGGCGGCGCCGGGAACGCTTGCACGTCGGCGTTGGGGGGAAGCGCAGGAACATCGACCTGCTTGTTCCCTGTTTCGACTGCAGCCTGATTGAGGCTTTCGAGGATCTCGGTCTGCGCGGTCAGGTCAGCGCGGGCGTCGAACAGCGCCTGGCTCAACGGGTCGGTGACGTCGCGACCGGGGCCAGCGCCCGCGCCCTGCATGACCGTCTGCCCAGCGGCAGCATCCAGTTCGGCCTGGGCTGCGGCCACGGCTTGCTGTGCTCCTTCCACCCGCGCCGCCTGCCGATCCACGACCGACGGGTCGGCTGCGACGATCGGGCGCTCCAATGGGGACCGGGTGTAGGGCGTTTCGGTAGGGTCTTTTTCTCCGCGTGCTTGGGCGGTCAGACGGTCCATGACGGTCGGCGGCGGGGCGGCGCCGGGTCCGAACAGCGCCTCGTCCAGGTTGGCGGGTGTGTCGTCGGATTCGGCGCCGGATCCCTTGCCGGCCATCACGTCCAGCGGGTTGGACGGCGCTCCGTCGGCGCGATCGGCGCCCTCACTTGCCGGCGCGTCTTCCGGGCTCGGCGACCCCTCAGCGTCGGGGGAATCTGTTGGCGGCAGCAGCATGTCTTGCCAGGTGCGGTCGCCGTCCCCGCCGGGGTGTTCGTCCTTGCCTTCTGAGCTGCCCTCGGTGGCGGGTTTGATCTCGTTGTCCACGAGCTGGACCGAGCCGTCACGCCGATCATCGCGCTCGCCGTCGAACCGGATGCCTTCGAGCTCAACGGCTTTCTCCTGCAGCCGCTTACCGACAAACTCATCGGCTTGCACCAGTCGCTCTGCGAACCAGCGGATGTCCTCTGCGTGCTCACGTGCAGCCCTCGTTCGCGCGGCCATCGTGGTCTCATCTACTTCGCGGGTGTCGCGTAGCACGAGGTCTTCGCCAACCTCGAACCCGTTAGCCTCGGCCTCGGCGATGGCGTCCATCGCTTCGCGCTTGGCCGCCCGAATATCGCGGCTACCGTCCTCGGCGATCTGCGTGCCCGCACGTTGCACCGCACTCTGGTTGCTGACCACGACGGCATCGGCGGTCACCCGGTTCACCGCGGCGTCTTTGGCGTCGCCGGCCCAGTTGGTATTTAGGATGTTCGTTCGATGCTGGGCGAAGGCTTCGTCGGACTCCGTCGCTGACGCACGCCACCGCGCCGCCGCCTCGTCGAGATCGCTCGTCGACCAATTCTCAATTTCTGAACGTGACGGCAACCCACCCGACGAGTACGCGGCAGGGCTCACACAGTCACCGAAATATTTTCGCCGTTACTCCCGTCGGTGTCGTCGTAGCGAGCACCAGCCACCGACAGGTCACCGGCTTGACCCGATACCCGTGCGGACTGGCGAGCACGCACGGCATTGGTCGCGGCGTCCAGTGCCGCAACGCCCGCAGCGCTTGGCTGTCCGCCAACCGAGCCTGTCGCGGCCGTACCCCTCAGCGCCCCAGCCAAAGCGTCACTGTCTGCGGCAGCCACCCGAAGATCGCCCGAATCCACTTGCAATTCGTTTGCCACGCCCAACCCCTCATCGTCTTCACACGCCGCAATCGAGACTATCTCACCTTCGCTGTAGCTCGTTCCGGAACTTTTGCCCCGGCCGCCGCGGCGTCTGAATGAGTCTGCGCTGAGTCCGGCCCACGAATCCGGCACCATGGTGATGTGCCGCTCTCCGAAACGACGCTGCTTTCGCGTCGTTCGTCGCGCAGATCCGTCGGGGCTACGGCCGGCGCCCCTCACTGGTGAAAGCGCTGGACGCGAAGGGCCTCTAAACGGCGGGCGGCGTTGTCACTGCCCGTGAGTAGCGTCCGCGCCATGAGTGACAAACGACGAGCGCGCAAGGCCAAGCAGGTCCGCCGCGATGCGCGGCGGGCGAAGAAACGCAACGTCGAAGGTTCGACAGATACGACGCTCAGGGACGCGATACGCCGTGCGCTGGCTGGGCATCCAGTGGAGCTGCTCACTGTGGCCAGCATGGCCATCAACGTGGCGAAGCCCAAATCGCTGATTTCGGTGAATTCCCGGTGCGATCCGAGTCGGCTGGATGGGATCTTGACGGGCTTGATCGGTGTGCGGGATCGCGCGACGACGGCGCTTCTGGCCGTGATCGCCGAACTTCTCATCGACGAACCAGTGCTACAGCTGCGATGCCGACGCGAGCTGACCGAACGAGGCGAGCATCTGCCGCGATGGATCACCGCTCTGCCGCGGGTCGACGTCTACCGCGCGGTGCACAGAACCAATGTGTTCCGTGATGTTGACGAACTCGTGATCGGTATGCGACTCGACGGTGGTCACGAACTGACCGTCGCAGTCCAGATCGACCACAACATGTTGTCCAGCGTCGCCGATGCAGGCGTGATACCGGATCCGATCGACGAGGCTCTTGCGCGGGTAGCCGAATCCAGCAGCGATACCGACGTTTTCGAGATGAGTCCCGCCGATGTGCGGGTGTGGATTGAGGATGCGCTCGACAAGCCGACTCTCACACCCAAGACCGATACCTGGCCGCTCTACCGGGCACTGGTTCAGTGGGTGGTAGGTCGGCTACCCGAAGGTGGTGAACACCGGACATCTGCCGGGGACTGGGAGTCCGACAAGGAGCTGTGCGACAGGTTCTTCGCGACCAGTTCCGGGGCGCCGTTCACCGACTCCAGCCATCGGGAGCTGCTGCTGGAGCTCTTCGAGACTGGTACCGGTGACCCATTGCGGTGGAGCGCGGCGCGTGTCGAACAGGCGATCGGCGGCACGCCGTACCTCGATGACTTCATTCCGTTGGAGGTCGCGCTGGACGCTCCCGATCTGCTAGGCGTATTCATCCCA
>DATFCF010000687.1:0-3848 GCA_035253445.1 Mycobacterium sp. | reverse complement strand
GGACGTGCGCGGGTTCGCGGGGGCGGGGTTCGTCGTCGAGGCCGGCCGTGTCGACGAGTGTGTACAAGCGGTGCCGAATCCCGTCGCGGACGTGTCCGGTGAGCTCGTCCCACCGGTTCCACAACATCGGGGCGAGTTCGTAGTGGGGATCGCCGTTGATCGGCTTGGGCGCTATCGCCAGCCAGGGCTCGCGGTCGGCGGCCAGCACCTTCGCGTAGTGCAGGTTCCCGTGCACGACGCTGCGCGCGCTCACCGGATCAGTTGCCAGGTCGCGGCTCCAAGCGATCGCCTGCTCCACCAGCCGGTGCGGGATCGGTGCGCTACGGGGAAGCGCCTCGAAGTCGCCGGCCCACTGCTCGAGAAGCGAAGTGGGCGTGGGCAATTGGGGCATCGCAGGGATGTGGATGCGACGGTAGAGCCCGGCAACGACTTCACATGCTTCTGCATCGGTCAGCGTGCGGAGATCCTGCGGGTGCAGCCGTTCCAGCAGTAGCGCGCGCCGCCGCGGATCAGCGCGCAGAAGCCGGACCGCGCCGTCACCGCCCCATCGTCGCAGCACCAGGTGCTCGTGTTCGGACGTCCGCCCGGGCCAGCCGATCTTCACGACGGCTCGTGCCCCGTCGGCGGTGCGCACCGGCAGCGTGACGGAGCTCAATCCGGACTTCGCTTCACCGTCGGGGCGATTCACTCGAGGCTTGGCATCGTCGAACTCGCCGGTGTCGACCTCGGTCGACGGGTATCGCGCACTCGGTCGTCAACAAACGATGTGGCGGATTCAACCAAGACGCCCACGGCGCCACGGCGTCCACGGTAAGGAGGTAGGTCATGGGTGCGGGCGAGTGCGTAGGGCGAATCGGCGGACTGGCTGTAGCTCTCGGTATCGGAGCCGCGGTCTTCACCGGACACGGAATCGCGTCGGCCGACACATCAGACGGGTCGGACTCGACGTCGACCAGTTCGTCGTCGACCGAGTCAGCCACATCGTCCGACACGACGTCGCCCGACGATGCACAACAGACCACGGACGCCTCGGACGCCAAAACGCCGGATACCTCAACGAATTCCAACGACGACGACGCGACGCCGCCCGCCTCCACGGAGACCCGCAAGAAGAAGCGGTCCACTGAGCGACCCGAAACCTCGACAGAGCCGAAGACGCCGACGACATCCAAGACGACCGAGCCGGCCAAGACTGAAACCCCCGCCGAGGAGCCCGCACCGCCGCCGAGCCTCGAGACCCCACCGGTGACGGTGACCGAGACGGAGACGGCGGACCTGGTGGTGACGGAGACCGTCGTCGAGGAAACGGCCGCGCCGGCCGAGAAGCCGAATCCCGGCGACCCGGTCACGGTCGCCATATCGACCGTGGTCAGCGCGCTGTTCAACCCCTTCGCCGACAGCACACCGTCGGCGCCGCCCGCGGAGTCACCCGCAGAGTGGGCCCTGGCCGCGGCAGCTCGGCGGGACTTCGGCACGGCGCGCACGCTCGAGCCAGAGGCCGGCCCGGTGACGACGAACAGCCTCGTCACCGCCCCCGCGCCCACCGTCGTCGCGATCGACCAACCGCCGCTTTTCGGGTGGGTGCAACAGATTCCGATCGTCGGGCCGCTGTTCGTGACGCCGGTCGTCGCGTTCGTCAAGCAGATCCCGTTCATCGGCGACATCCTGCATCCGTTCATCGGCTACCCGCTCGGCATGACGGGCGGCACGACGTCACGCGACGTGAAGATCATCTCGTTCGACGGCACCCCGATCTACGTCCATTTCTTCCCCGCGCCCGGCCTCGCGCCCGGACAGACGGCGGCGACGATCCTCAACGGCCCGGGCTTGTCGCTGCCCGGGGAGACGAACCCCACCGCCGAAGAGAATCCGTTCCTGCCCAACCAGGTGATCGGCATGGCGCCGCTGCTGCGCAGCGGCTACAACGTCGTCACCTGGGATCCGCGCGGTGAATGGAGTTCCGGCGGCCAATTACAGATCAACTCACCGGAATTCGAGGGCCGCGACATGTCGGCCATCATCAGCTGGCTGTCGCAACAGCCGGAAGCCTGCGTCAACGCCGGCTGCGATCCGCGGATCGGCATGGTCGGCGCCTCATATGGCGGCGGCATCCAATTGGTCACCGCCGCCGTCGACCCGCGCGTGGACGCGATCGTGCCGACGATCGCCTGGCATTCCCTGAACACGTCGCTGTACAAAGCCGAGGCGTTCAAGAGCAGCTGGGGCACCTTGCTCAGCGCCGCGCTGACACTCACCTTCGCCCGCACGAATCCGCGGATTCTGCCCGCGGCGATCTGGGGCCTGCTGACGGGCCAGGTGTCGCAGGCCGATCAGGATCTGCTCGACGAACGCGGACCCGATGAGTTGGTGGACCTCATCACCGCGCCGACATTGTTGATCCAGGGCACCGTCGACACGCTGTTCACGCTGCAGGAGGCGCACGAGAACGCGGTCACCCTGATCGGCAACGGCGTTGAGACCAAGGTGCTCTGGTACTGCGGCGGGCACGGTGCGTGCATCGGCAGCACCAACGACGGAGAACTGATCGAACAGCGGACCCTCGAGTGGCTCGACCGATACGTGAAGGGCGACCTGTCGGTGTCGACGGGCCCGCAGTTCGAGTGGGTCGACCAGCGCGGGCAACACTTTTCGTCCAACACCTATCCGGTGGTGCAGGGCCCGCCGCTCGTCGCGTCGACTGGCGCCGGTGGCGTGCTTCCGCTCGTGCCGATCCTCGGCGGCTCGGGCCCGCAGCCAAGGGCGTTCGAGGCAGGGCCCATCGAGGGGCTGCTCGGTCTGCTGTCCGGGGCGAAGGCGGCCAATGCGCTGAACCTCACGGTGCCGGCAGCGGCCACCACCACCTACATCGTGGGCGCACCAGAGCTGACATTCACGTATTCCGGCACGGGCCTCGCCCGCCACGTGTACGCCCAACTGGTCGACGATACAACGGGTTTGGTGCTTGGCAACCTTGTCACCCCGATCCCGGTGACGTTGGACGGCCAGACGCACACCGTGACGATTCCGATGGAAATGGTCGCGCACACGCTGGCACCGGGTGAGACGGTGACGCTGCAGTTGGTCGCCTCGGCGGTGCCGTATCAAGCGTTCGGGTCGCTGGGCACGCTGAACGTGTCGAGCATGGCGGTCGCGTTGTCGACCGCGAACGCCGCGGCGATATCGACGCCGTCTACGGCACAGGAAACGAGCGCGGCGTAGGGCGGCGACCTATCGTCGGCAAGCTCACGCGACGCGGGCCAACAGGCTGCGCGCGGCCTTCGTGACCAACGCGCGATCGCTGGTGATGAGGAATTCGAAGCGACGGTCGCCGTCGCGCTTCGCCGGACCGGCAAGCTCGCGTGCGACCAGTGCCCGGCACGTGTCGGCACCGATCGTGACGATCACCCACTCCTCGCAAAGCGGGTCTCCTGCTTGCAGTTCGACGCCTCGAATGCCCCCGCCGAGATCGGTCGGTACGTCGCGGCCGAACACGACAACCAGTGGTGACGTCGCGGCCAGATCCTGGTAGATCTGTCGCGAGCGGGCAGAGAAGTCCTCCGCCCGCTGGAGCGCCGCCAGGACAATCGGATGGTCGACGGACTGGCGCGCTTGTTCCTCGATGTGGCGGGATAACGCTGACACGACGTCCTTGCGCGCCACGCGCAGCATCGTCCGATCGTCGTCGGCGGCTGCGTGGGCGGAACTGACACGGTGCCGCTCGGCGGGCAGCAGTTGCGGTGGTTGTGCTGCACGCGAGTGACGGTTCAGCGGCGCGGGATGGCCGTATCGATAGCCCTGCGCGAAGGTTGCGCCGACCGCTATTGCCTGCTCGAGATGTTCGTCGGTCT
>DATFCF010000686.1:0-24379 GCA_035253445.1 Mycobacterium sp. | reverse complement strand
GCACTCATCGCGCCGGCCGAAAGGGCCAGCGCGATGAGCGAAGCAAGCAAGACCTCCATTGAACCGATGCGCCTGCGGCGTTCGGTCGGAGCGGCGATCACCGCCCCATCTTGCCGGTGCTACTTGTTAGACGTCAGACAGCGCCTCGGAGATCGGCGTCGGCGTCACCTCGATGCCACACTGACTGGCGAGGTCCACGACCGGCTGATTGATCGTCTGCAGCTGGGCCTCAACCTCAGGGTTCTGCGCGAAGTACGTGCGGAACGCCTCGGTCGCCTGCTCCTGCGGCCGCGTGGTGATCTCCGACAGCGCCTCGTTGGCCTCTGGGTTCGACGCAAGGTACGTGCTCGTCGAAGCCGACACCGTGCTCGAGGTGTTGGCGATCGCGCTGACGCTGCAGGTGTTCGTGTCTGCGGCGCCAGGTTCGGCGTTGGCCACTGGCGCAATGATCGCTGCGGATCCAAACGCAAGCAGGCCGCCGGCGAACATGCCGTACAGGCCGCGTCGAACGGTCGTCTCGGACATCTTCATCGGATAACTCTCCTTCGGTCTGCGAAATGTGCGACGGATGCGTCGCGCCCCGTGGGCTAACCGAAGACCGGAATCGCTAAACGACGTCATCACTGGACCGGCCCGCCGATCCGGACCGTCGCGGCTGCACAGCGGCGGTTATCGCGCCGCAAAAAAAGATTCTCTTAGACCAGCTATTCACTCAGGGTGTCAGCGTGTCGCCGGCACCTCTGCGCTGTCTTGCTCGCGCTTGATCTCGAGTGCGATGTCGATGAGCTGGTCCTCCTGCCCACCGATCAGCTTGCGCTGGCCGGCGCGGTGCAGCAGCTGATGTGCGGGCACACCGTAGCGCTCGGACTGGCGAATGGCGTGCTTGAGGAAGCTCGAATAGACCCCGGAGTAGCCCATGATCAGCGCGTTGCGGTCCAGCAGGCACTCGGCAGGCATGGCGGGGGCGACGACCTCTTCGGCCGCGTCTGCGATGTCGAAGAAGTCGATGCCGGTCTTGACCCCGATCTTGTCGAACACCCCGATCAGCGCCTCGACCGGCGCATTGCCCGCACCCGCGCCGAACCGCCGGCAGGATCCGTCGATCTGCTTGGCTCCCGCGCGCACCGCTTCGACGCTGTTGGCCACGCCGAGCCCGAGGTTCTCGTGGCCGTGAAAACCGACCTGCGCATCGTCACCGAGTTCGGCCACCAGTGCCGACACGCGATCGGCCACGCCCTCGAGGACCAGTGCGCCTGCCGAGTCGACGACATAGACGCACTGGCATCCGGCGTCGGCCATGATCCGGGCCTGGGCGGCCAGCTTCTCCGGGGCGATGGTGTGGCTCATCATCAGGAACCCGACCGTCTCCAGGCCGAGCTCGCGGGCCAGACCGAAGTGCTGGATGGAGACGTCGGCCTCGGTGCAGTGGGTCGCGATGCGGCAGATCGACCCGCCGTTGTTCTGCGCCGCGATGATGTCCTCCTTGGTGCCGACCCCGGGCAGCATGAGGAACGCGATCTTCGATTCCTTGGCGGTTTCGGCAGCGAGCTTGATCAGCTCCTGTTCGGGGGTCTTGGAGAACCCGTAGTTGAAGCTCGATCCGCCCAGCCCGTCGCCGTGAGTGACCTCGATGACCGGCACACCGGCGGTGTCCAGTGCCGCGACGATGGCACCGACCTCCTCCTTGGTGAACTGGTGTCGCTTGTGGTGGCTGCCGTCGCGCAGCGACGTGTCGGTCATCCGGATGTCCCACATGGGGTTGAAGAAAATGTCGGTACTCATGCTTGGGCTCCCTCCGGGATCGCCAGGCTCTGCTTGGCGATCTCCTCGCCGACCTTGGTGGCCGCCGCCGTCATGATGTCCAGGTTTCCCGCGTACGGCGGCAAGTAGTCGCCCGCGCCTTCTACTTCGATGAAGGTCGTGACGAGGGCTTGGCCGCCCGAGTTGACCGACGGATCGTCGAACTGAGGTTCGTTGAGCAACCGGTAGCCCGGCACGTAGGTCTGCACTTCGGCGACGACATCGGAGATGGACTGCGCGATGGCGTCGCGGTCGGCGTCCTCGGGTATCGCGCAGAAGATGGTGTCGCGCATGATCATTGGCGGATCAGCCGGGTTCAGGATGATGATCGCCTTGCCACGTTTGGCGCCGCCGATGGTCGACACGCCCTTGCTGGTGGTCTTGGTGAACTCGTCGATGTTGGCCCGGGTGCCCGGCCCTGCAGAAACCGAAGCGACCGACGCGACGATCTCGGCGTAGGGCACTCCTCCTTGGTCGGAGACCGCACGCGACACCGCGTAGACGATCGGGATGGTGGCCTGTCCGCCGCAGGTGATCATGTTGACGTTCGGTGCATCGAGGTGTTCGCGCAGGTTCGCGGGCGGGATGACGGCCGGGCCCACCGCCGCTGGCGTCAGGTCAATGGCGCGAATGCCGGCCTCGGCGTAGCGCGGGGCAGCGTCGCGGTGGACGTAGGCACTGGTGGCCTCGAACAGCATGTCCGGCTTCTCGTCGAGGCCCAGTAGCCAGTCGACGCCTTCGTGGCTGGTCTCCAGGCCGAGCTTGCGCGCGCGGGCCAAACCCTCGGACGCCGGATCGATGCCGACCATCCAGCGCGGCTCCAGCCACTCCGAGCGCAGCAGCTTGTACAGCAGGTCGGTGCTGATGTTGCCCGACCCGACAATGGCCACGGTTGCCTTGCTAGATGAACCCAGGGGCATGTCGTTATTCCTTTTATTCGAAAGTCAGCCGTACTGAACCTAATCCGGCGAAGTCGGCGACGAAGTTGCTGCCCGGCAGTGCATCTATCGCACGTGTGCACGACCCCGGCAGCACGATGTCACCGGCCTTCAGCCGCACACCGAAGCTCTCCACTTTGCGCGCCAGCCAAGCCACCGCGGTGACCGGATTCCCGAGCACCGCATCGCTGCGACCCTTGGCGACGACCTCGCCGTTATTCGTGAGCACCGCGTCGATACTGCGGATGTCGATGTCCTTGGGCGACACCCGCGCCTGGCCCAGCACCCAGCCTGCCGAGGAGGCATTGTCTGCGATGGTGTCGCAGAGCTTGATCTTCCAGTCCTTGATGCGGGTGTCGATCAGCTCGATGGACGGCGCGAACGCGGCCGTCGCCGCCAGCACGTCGTCTTCGGTGCAACCGGCCCCGGGCAGGTCGTCGGCCAGAATGAAGCCGACCTCGACCTCGACGCGTGGGTACAAATATCGACCGGCCTGGACTGGAGTCTCTTCGAATACCTGCATCTCATCGAGCAGGTGCCCGTAGTCGGGTTCGTCCACGTTCATCATCTTCTGCATGGCCTCCGACGAGAGGCCGACCTTGTGCCCCACCACGCGAGCACCCTCGGCAACCCGCTGACGAATGTTGATCAGCTGGATCTCGTAGGCATCCACCACGTCGATATCGGGATTGCCGGTGGTCAACGCGTCGATGGCGACGCGACTGCGCTCGGCCTCGGCGAGGTCGGCGGCCAGTTCGTCACGCACCTGGACACTGAGCATCTTTGCGAAGTCCCCTCGTCTCTTGGACCGGGGCAGTTGTCCCCAGGCCGGCCAATTCTATAACGTGTTCTACATGACTGGTCAGGAGTACGACGTTGTCGTGGTGGGAAGCGGCGCCGCCGGCATGGTCGCTGCCCTCACCGCCGCCCACCAGGGCCTATCAACAGTAGTCGTCGAAAAGGCTCCGCACTATGGTGGTTCCACTGCGCGGTCAGGTGGCGGAGTGTGGATTCCGAACAACGAGGTTCTCAAGCGCGACGGCGTCACCGACACGGCCGAAGCCGCACGAACTTATCTGCACGGCATCATCGGCGACGTCGTCGAACCCCAGCGCATCGACACCTACCTCGACCGTGGCCCGGAGATGCTGTCCTTCGTGCTCAAGCATTCGCCGCTGAAGATGTGCTGGGTGCCGGGCTACTCCGACTACTACCCGGAGAGCCCCGGCGGCCGGCCCGCGGGGCGGTCGATCGAGCCGAAGCCGTTCAACGCACGCAAGCTCGGTGCCGACCTGCCCGGCCTGGAGCCGCCCTACGGCAAGGTGCCACTCAACGTCGTTGTGATGCAACAGGATTACGTGCGGCTCAACCAACTCAAGCGTCATCCGCGCGGTGTGCTGCGGAGCCTGAAGGTCGGCGCGCGCACGATGTGGGCCAAGGCCACCGGCCAGAACCTCGTCGGCATGGGCCGGGCGCTGATCGCCCCGTTGCGAATCGGCCTGCAGAAGGCCGGGGTTCCGGTTCGCCTCAACACCGCGCTGACCGACCTGTACGTCGAAGACGGTGTCGTCCGCGGCATCTACGTCCGCGAAGTAGGAGCGCCCGAAGCCGCTGAGCCGGAACTGATCCGGGCGCGGCGGGCCGTGATCCTCGGATCCGGCGGCTTCGAGCACAACGAGCAGATGCGGGTGAAGTACCAGCGCGCCCCGATCACCACCGAATGGACCGTGGGTGCGAAGGCCAATACGGGCGACGGCATCATCGCCGCCGAAAAGCTCGGCGCCGCACTGGACGTCATGGAGGACGCGTGGTGGGGGCCGACGGTGCCGCTGGTCGGCGCACCGTGGTTCGCGCTGTCCGAGCGCAACTCGCCCGGTTCGATCATCGTGAACATGGCCGGCAAGCGGTTCATGAACGAGTCGATGCCGTATGTCGAGGCATGTCACCACATGTACGGCGGCGTGTACGGCCAGGGGCCCGGGCCCGGTGAGAACATTCCGGCCTGGCTGGTGTTCGACCAGCAGTACCGCGACCGCTACATCTTCGCGGGATTGCAGCCGGGACAACGCATCCCGAACAAGTGGCTGGAATCCGGCGTCATCGTCAAGGCCGACACGCTGGAGGAACTGGCCGCCAAGGCCGGCCTGCCGGTCGAGGCGCTGACCGCGACGGTGGAGCGTTTCAACGGTTTCGCCCACTCCGGTGTCGACGAGGACTTCCACCGCGGCGAGAGCGCGTATGACCGCTACTACGGTGACCCGACGAACAAGCCGAACCCGAACCTCGGCGAGATCCGCCACGGGCCGTACTACGCGGCCAAGATGGTGCCCGGCGACCTCGGCACCAAGGGCGGAATCCGCACCGACGTCCACGGCCGTGCGTTGCGCGACGACGGCTCGGTGATCGATGGTCTCTATGCCGCCGGAAACGTCAGCGCGCCGGTGATGGGGCACACCTACCCCGGTCCCGGCGGGACGATCGGTCCGGCGATGACGTTCGGATATCTGTCGGCCCTGCACATCGCCCGAGCCGCTCGGCCGGCGACATTCAACACCGGGAAGGCCTGATATGCCCATCAATCTCGATGAGGCGCTCGGGGCCGAACTGGATCCCATCGAATTCTCTTGGACCAGTAGCGATATCCAGCTTTACCATCTGGGGCTCGGCGCGGGTTCGGACCCGATGGATCCGCGCGAGCTGCGCTACCTGGTCGACGACACCCCCCAGGTGCTGCCCACGTTCGGCAACGTGGCGGCCAGCTTCCACATGACCAAGCCGCCGACGGTGAAGTTCCCCGGCATCGACATCGAACTGTCCAGGGTCCTGCATGCCAGCGAAGCGGTGACGGTGCCAGGGCCGATCCCACCCGAGGGCACCGGTCGCGCGGTCACCAAGTTCACCGACATCTGGGACAAGGGCAAGGCCGCGGTGATCTGGTCGGAGACGACGGTGACCGCCGGCGACGGCACGCTGCTGTGGACGCAGAAGCGGTCGATCTTCGCACGCGGCGAAGGCGGCTTCGGCGGGGAGCGGGGACCGTCGACGTCCTCAGAACCGCCGCAGCGCGCGCCTGACTTCGAGGTGGCCATCCCGGTCTCGCCGCAGCAGGCGCTGCTGTACCGGCTGTGCGGCGACCGCAACCCACTGCACTCAGATCCGGAATTCGCTGCGGCGGCAGGGTTTCCGCGTCCCATCCTGCACGGGCTGTGCACGTACGGCATGACCTGCAAGGCGATGGTGGACACGTTGCTCGACGGTGACACCGCGCGGCTCGGCAGCTACGGCGCCCGCTTCGCCGGTGTGGTGTATCCCGGCGAGACGCTCAAGGCCAGCATCTGGAAAGAAGGCGACGGCTTTTCGGCCGTGGTCACCGCACCCGAGCGGGATGACGCGGTCGCACTGGCTGGGGTCGAGTTCATCCCCGTCTAGCGCTCTTGCACGAGGGCGCCGTCAACATCGGCAACGGCCGGACCGGACTCCTGCGGATCCTGGGCTAGGACGTCACCGTCTTCGATCCGTTTCGAGAAATACCACGACGACGCTGCAGACACTCCTGCCGTCTCGTGCGTGTCTTTGCCACCCGAGCCCGCTTGCCGCAAAACGTAACGCCGTGGCTACTGGGCGATTTCACCACACAGTTGCTGGTGCGGCCGCGAGTGGCCCGAAATGGCCAGCACCGCAAGCCATCCGGGGCCCACAACTGCGGCGCAACCTGCTAACTTCGCTTCAGTGATCATCCCCTTTGCCGGGGGATGCCGCCTGTCGGATTGAGTCAGGAGTGCACCACGTTGAAGATCATCACAATCACAACCGCTTTGGCCGCGGCCTTAACCACCTCAGGGGCCGTCGTCATCATCGGCGCGCCGATCGCCGCCGCCGAGGACACCACCAGCGGCACACTCGGGAGCCAGGTAAAGCTGGTTGACGGGGCCGTCATTCAGGGCTGGACCATCAGCAGCCTGAAATCCAGCACCGACGTCATCCCCTACCCGGTGGCAGGAACACTCTGGGAGGCGACGGCGACCGACGAAGCCCTCCAGGGCAGCGCCACCCCCATCGTTTCGAACCTCAACGCCCGTGCCCGCAACGGTCAGACGTACCGGGTGCTGTTCGGAGTCGCTACCCCGCAGGGAGTCAACCCGGCCACGCTGGCTCAAGGCGAAAAGACCACGGGGAAGGTCTACTTCGATGTCACGGGCGAGGCCCCTGACAGCGTCGTGTACACCGCGGGCGATCAGGATCTTCTGCTCTGGGTGCAACCGCCACCTTCGGTCCCGCGGACCGGAACCCGGTCGACTCCGTATCAGGCGGCTGATCCGGCACCGTCTACCCCCGCGACCACCACACCGGCACCTGCACCCGCCGCTTCAGAAGCCACGGCCTCTCCGACGACCACGGCGGTGACGCCTCCTCCCGCCGGTAGCCAAGGGACGCCGCTGCCCGCCGGCAGTCAAGGAACGCCACTGCCCGCAGGCAGCCAGGGCACACCCCTTGCGCCGGGCAGCGAAGTCACGCCTGTCCCGGTAGCACCTGAAGGCGCGCCGCGCCCGGCAAGTGTCGAACAGGTGCCGGTGTCCGCCCCAGAGGGCAGCCAGGGCACGCCCATCACGCCGGTTACCACGATGCCGGTGCCCGCTCCCTGACGCACTAGGTCAGGAGTGGGACGACCACCACGCGTACAACTGGTCGAATGTTGGCCCCTGCGGCCCTGATTGGACGGTGCTGACCAGGAGGTCGTCTTCGTCGGTCCATGCCACCATCGGGCGGCCATCCTGAAGACCGCAGAACAGCACGCCACTGGCCTTGTGAGGTGTCGCGTTCCGGCGCCACGGACCGGGCGATTGAATGTTGCCGGGACAGTTGACCCTGGTGGCTGTCCGGACGATGTCGTTGAACGCGGCGTCGAGCGCGGCCTTGTCGGTTGCCAAGGTGTAGGTGGCCGACTGCGGGCCGCCGGGGTCGACGTTTCTTCCGCAATCGACTTCGGCAGGCGCACCGTCCGGCGCAGAGACGGGTTTACACGAATCGGAGGGGTAGCCCGCCGGAAGCAATCGCAACAACCGGGCCTGGGCTTCGGCTTCCGGCGATTCCGAAGGCGTGGTGGTAGATGTCGCGGCGTCGTTGGCGGTCGAACCGGGCGCGGAGGACGACGGACGCAACAACCAGAACGCAAGGCCACCAAGGACGACGACCACCGCGAGGGCGGCGACGGCAAGCAGAATCGTTGGCTTGCGTGCACGACGCACTGGCTGCGGGTTGACGAGCAGCGGTTCGAAACGGCGCGGCCAGTCTGAATCCGTCGGCGTGTACAGCCGGGCATCACCCGGCAGCCCGCCCTCGGGTAAGGACCCCGGCGGCGTGGAAATGTGCAGCGGGCCTGTATCGGCATCGTCCGGGTCGGGTTCTGCGAACCTGCCTTCCGGAGCGGACGGCCACGAGTCCGGTGTTTGAGACGAACTCACGCCATGACCTCCGCGCGCCTCACGATCAACGTCACAACCCCCATGTCTCGCCCTGCGGTACTGAGGGTAGTAGGTGACGCAATTGGCGTGCGCCGGCAATCGAAGACTATGTGCGGTGTCGCGACCTGGTCCGGTTGATGCGCACCGGATCGCGCACCGGATCCGTTAGCGAGCAGTCCATCAGGTGCTTCAAGACGAGGCTATGCAGCCGTGGCGCCACCACGACGCCGCTGTCGAGTGAATCTGTCACGTCGAGCGGCACGGGAAAAGTCGCGCCACAGCCGGCGGGGCACTCGACATCAAGCGTGCCAAGCGGTTTTAGTGCGGGCAATGGCTCTGGTCGGATCAAGGGGATCGCAGGCTCGCAGCCGCGCTGTGCGGCATGGATGAGCGCGTCGCATTTCGCCGACAACAGCAGCAAGCGCGGTCTACCCACCCAACCGCAGCTGCAGCTTCCTTGACTGTGGTGACGCGGGCTGACAGCGCTCACGACACCCTTGCCGCATCTCGAATCCCCCCTGGTCAACAACACCAACTCCTTTGAGCGACATGTGTTTTGAATGCGCGACGATGCCGCCCCCTCTTCGGCGTCGTCGCGGCATACGAATCCATTTATGAGTCCACTGTGAAAATGGTTCGGCGACTTAGCGTTTCAGATTTCCGGAGGGCTCCGAGACGACGAAGAGCGGCGGCAATACAACCGTCTCGGGCTCTTCCCCCCGGCCCGAGCGTTGGGCTCCGAAGCCATTCTGGCCACCATCCTCCCGCCACGTGGCACCCCGCAAGTGATACAGATCACACAGCGTAACGCTTTGCTAAAAGTGGTGTCAAGCGAAGGTTTGTTTGATTGAAGCGAATTCTCGGAAAGATCGGAGCCAGTTTCGCCAGCAGGTATTTCGAACGTCGACATTCGCCATCTATGCAGCTCTAGCGGATTAAATAACGCTTCGACGCGTAATCAAAGTCGATCCTGCGAATCGCAAACCCCCGGAGTATGGGGATTACAGCAACGACCTATCGGTCGGTGATCATACGATCCAACAATTAGCCGAGAATCGAGGTCGCACCGGAGTTTGAACTGGCGACTCCGGTGTCGCCGCAACGGCCGTTGCGGTGCCGGGTGCGCCGAGATCGCGACCCGCTTCAGTCGATCCGGATTTCGCTGCGGCGGCAGGTTTTCCGCGGCCGATTCACGCTGAACGACGGGTCGGGCTCACGTCGCCGGAACCATCCCCTTGTCGCGAAGGGACGCAAGCAGCCGATCGGCGATATGGGCCCTACCCAGCCGGTTCGGGTGGACCTTGTCCGAGACCACCAGAGAATCAAGATCGGCACCGGTGTACCAGTCTTCAGCGAACGGGTCTATGAGCGTTCCGTCCACGGCGGCCAGGCTGGAATTGATCCTTCCCAACAGGTCCGGGTATGTGTCATAGGGCCTCGATACGAGGAAGGCAGGCAGGATCTGCACGATCTTTGCCTCAGGCCATTGCCTGCGGGCCTGGGCGAGATACTCCGCGATCGCAGCCGCGATTTCCTCGGTCGGGTAACCCAAATCATTTCTGCCGGCATCGATGATCAGGAGATCCACGACCGGGAAGTGGCGCCCATCCTCCGCAAGCCGGTCTATGAGCCGCGAGGTGTCACCGTTGCCGGTGCCTTTACCATCCGCGATGAATCCCGTCGCCCCCTGCGCATCGACGTGCACATTCCAACGAGCACTCCGCGCGATCAGTGCCGGATACGCGTCAACTTCGTTATGGACACCTGTGCCTGCTGTGAAACTGTCGCCCACAAAGAGCACCGACGGCCGATCGGAGACGGCGGCCCGCGATTGATCGGCTACCGGCGACGACGCGGTGGGATCCACCCCGACGCGCATGCCGGCCATCACGATTGCCGCCCCGGCAAGAACAGCAAGCAACACAATAGTGATTCGCCGAATCTGCACGATTGTCATCGTGCAATCCCCCTCCGATATGCGGTCAACTGCCCTGCGAACGACCCGAAGCCGGACCCGATGACGTGCGTGAACGCAGTGACAGCGTACGCCCGTGAATGTCGTTATGCCAGGTCGCACGCATGAAATTAGTGCTGCTCGACACCACAGCGGATGGTCCAAGTGTGGCGGCGCGATCACCTGATCGAGCCTAGAGTCAAACGCTCATCGGGGCAGATCAGCAAAGTGGTAGAAATTTCAATCAGTGTTGCTACACTCTGCACTGGTTACTGCGCGGTTCGATGGGGAGGCGCGCGTAACTGGGGGCGTGAGTGATGCAACGAGCGATGGACACCGATGTCGCCGAACTCTGGGCGCTCACCGAACCGGATGGATCGGTTGAGCGACCAGGCCACCTCGGTGCCTGGATTCTGGCCACCTGGGTCGGTGTCGGCATGGTGGTACTGCTGCCGGCTATCTTCAGCTACTTCACGCCCGGCGCAACTGGCGATGAATGGCTTCTGGCGCTCGTGGTCACCACGATCTGCGGGACCCGATACGCATGGATTGTCGCCGACGGACGGCGGCGACTGTTCGAGATGTCGTTCTGGGTGTTCACCTACGTTTTTCTCGGGATCGCACCGTTGGTCCAATTGCGCACCGGGCAGACGCCGTACACGGCGCCACAAATAGACACCACGCTCCAGCTGGATGCCATGGTGCTCATCATCATCGGCATCGTCGCCTTTGTAGTCGGGTTGTCGGTGCCGAGCCCTCGGAGGGGGTTCCTGCCCAAGTCGTACGGTGTGACCGGGGTTGGCCTCGCCAGGACGCTGTTACTCGCGGCGTTCGCCTTGCTCCTGGACATGTACTTTGTTTCCAAGGTCGGCGTCGAAAACCTGTTCTCGAGTCGAGAAGACCTTGCGCGGGCGATTCAGTCGGCCTGGCCCGAGAGCTTCATCGCGGTGTTGATATCGGCTGCTACCACCATGAGCACGTTGGTGGCATTCATCGCTTTGGTGAAATGTATCCGGCAGACCAAGACCCGGGAATGGCCGCTGATCGCGCTCACCGTCGTCGTCGGTCTGGCGCTGGCCATCACGGTGAATCCGATCTCAAACGCAAGATACGTGTTTGGAAGCGCGGCACTCGCGGTAGCTGCGTTGTTCGGCCTTTTTGCGACACCGAGACTGTTTCGCCTGACCGCGATTGTGTGGCTGATCGCGCTCATCGTCGTCTTCCCGCTTGCCGATGCATTCAGGTATTCAAAGGGCGGCGAGTTCAAGTCGACGACGCCCCTCGAATCTTTGACTTCGCCGGACTTCGACGCAGTCGCTCAGATCAACAACACCTTGCTCTATGTCGAAAGGGAAGGGATCAGCGAAGGCGCACAAGCCGCCGGAGTTCTGTTGTTCTGGGTGCCGAGACGTTTCTGGCCGGATAAGCCGCAGGATACCGGAATTGTCATCGCCGAAAATCGAGGATACGAATTCAAGAACCTGTCCTCACCGATATGGGCCGAGCTCTATATCAACGGTGGCTGGCTACTTCTGGTCATTGGAATGGTGGGCCTCGGTATTCTGGCCAGATCACAAGACACGCGCATTGAGGAGAACCTCCGGCGTGCGCGGGCGCCCAGCATCCTGTCCTGCATCCTGCCGTTTTACCTGATGATTCTGTTGCGGGGATCGCTCCTGCAAGCGATGTCGTTTCTGTTCGCGATTCTGGGTTGCGCAGTATTCGTGAGTCGTTGGGAGAGGATTTCCCCACGATGAGACGGCAGGGAAGGTCTCGAGCGCTCCGGTTGTTCATCGGCCTCGCATCGATCATCGGCCTGGTCCTCGGGTGCGTGATCTTGTTCGGGCCGGCCAATGACGACAATCATGCAGAGTTCGGCCGGGGGCCCGGCGGTGCTCCGTACGGCCCCGTCGTCATGGAAAAAACTCAGCGACCGTCGGCACTGTTCATCGGCGACGACTTTCCCGCCGGCTACGGGGGGATCGGCAGAAATGCCTACCCGCAGATCGTGTGTTATTCGATCGGTCTGAATTGCGGCGTGGACGCACAACCTGGCACCGGTTTTGTAAACGACGGCCGCGAATATTCTTCAAGCTCATTCCAAATGATTGACAGGCTCCCTACAGACCAGAAACTCTACGATCCCGACTTTGTCATCGTCGACGCGGGACGAAACGACCGCCAGGCGGAGCCGCCAGTTCTCGGCGAAGCGGTGACGCGGTATCTCCAACAAGTGAAGCGAATGTGGCCCGGCGCCAAGATCATCGTAATAGCGCCCTACTATTTAGCGACCGCACCCGACCCTGACTACGGTGCCCGCATATCGTTGCTCAGCCCGATTGTGGCTGCGCAAGATGGAATGCTCATCGATCCCGTAGCAGAGGGCTGGTACGAGGGCGTCGACGAATCCGCCATGCTGCAGCCCGACGGATTTCATCCGAATCAGGCCGGACAAGAGTTCCTCGCGAAAAAACTCCGCGAATCGCTGCAAAAGCGCGGGATCGGACAGAGCGGAGCCACGAGCTGATGGACCTGCGTACGTACCTACATCTCCTACGCACCAGCTGGGAGTGGATAGCGATATTCACCCTGATCGGGATCACCGTCGCGATGGCGGTCGTGTTGTCAACGACACCAAAGTTCGCCGCCACGTCGGAGCTGTTCCTCGCTACCCCGGGCTACAGTGCCACGGGCGACCTGGCCTCCTACGAGACCAGCCCCTACCAGGCTGATGTGTTCACTCAGCAGCGTGCCCGCAGTTACGTTCAGCTGGCGTCGCGCGCCGACCTCGCGCGCCGGGTTGTCGAGAAGCTCGGCCTGGACATGCGGCCCGAAGATCTGGCCAACGCGACGTCTGCCGCGGTTCGGCCGGACACGGTCTTGATCAAAGTGACGGTGAAGTCGAGCTCCCCGATCGAGGCGAAGGTCCTCGCCGATGCGGTGACAGCGGAATTGGCCAACGACGTCCGCAGTCTCGAGATGCCCTCGGCTGTCGTGATTCCCACCGTGGAGCCCGTCATCACCCAGCTTGCGAGCACGCCTTCACGACCGAGCGAACCCAATATCGCCACCTACCTCCTACTCGGAGCCTCGGCCGGTTTTCTGGCGGGAGTCACCGCTGCCGCGCAGCTGCAGCGTAGGCGTGCCGTAGTGGGACCCGCGACGGTCGAGCAAGCCACCGAGCGGCCGGTGCTCGGGACGGTCTCGGCAGAGCCGCTCCAAGCCGACTTCTTCGGCAATGGCAAGCATCCGGAATGGGACGCGTCCAGTAGACAGTGGCGCGTGGTTTACCACAACGTCGCGTTCGAACTGGAAGACACACCCGATCGGGTCATTGCGGTAACGCAGGTAACCGGAGGCGAGGGAGCCTCCGCTGCGGCCGCTTCTTTGGCGTCTGCATTCGCGCGTAACGGATCGCGGACGGCGCTTGTGGTGACCGAAACCAGTGGCTTCGACTACTTAGTCGCACATGAGGTTCCGGCCGTTGGTCTCGCTGGGGCAATCGCAGGAGAATCGCGACTCGACGGAGCGATCCGGCCAACCGCTATCGAAAATCTCTTCTACGTCGGCGGTTCAGGGCCTGACAACCCCACGCCCTTATTCCAGTCGGAGAAGTTCCGTGGCATCGTTGGCGAGTTGCGCGAGTCCTTCGACATGGTGGTATTCGACGCGCCGGGATTTCTACGACGGGCAGAATCCACGCTTTGGCCCGCGGTTGTTGATTCCGTAATTCTGATTGTGACGGAAAAAATCACCCAAAAGCGCGATCTGTGCTCGGCTGTGCGCCTACTTCGCACCCTTGATGTGCGAATCATCGGCACGATCTTGACAAGAAATTCCAGCGAGGAAGAAATCAACCGACCACCGCACAGCTTGATTACTTCAGAAAAGGGGGCCGACCAGTGAAGATCTACCGGGTTACGCGACGCTGGTGGCCAGTCGCCGTGGGAGCTGTCATCGGGATTGCCGCCGGCTTGATTTTGACGGCAAATACGCCAAAGTCCTATACCGCTACGACGACGTTTTTCCTGGGATCGCCGGCGAGCGCCGACTCGTCTGGTGCCTACAGCGGGGATCTGTTCTCCCAGCAGCGCTCGGCGACATATTCGCAACTGGCCGGAAATCGTGACCTCGCGCTCAAAGTCATCGATGATCTCGCCCTGACAATGACACCGGACGAGTTGGCCACCAAAGTCAAGGCTGCACAGGTTCCGAAAACGGTTCTTCTTGAGTTATCCGTCAACGATGGTTCCGCACAGCGTGCCGCCGACATCGCCAACACGTACGCAGCTGACTTCCCCCAGTACGTCGCCCGTCTGGAGACCCCCGCGGGGTCGAATAAACCGGTCGCCGCCGTCAATGTAATTCAGAAGGCAGAGGTGCCAACCTCCCCCACATCGCCGAATGCGGTGCTGAACGGTGTGATTGGCCTCGCCGTAGGCGTCGTCATCGGTTTGTTCGCGACCTGGTGCAGGCGAAAGCTCGATAAGAGGATACGGACAGCCAAACACATCGAGGAGGCCACGCGCGCGCCGCTTTTGGGCGTATTGCCCATGGACAGGCGGCGCCTCAAGGAAAGGCTGGATTTGGCCGCCCATGCGACATCGGCATATGCCGAGTCGATTCGCACACTGCGCACCAATCTGCTGTACGTGGGTGTGGACGCGCCGCCGAAAACGATCGCGTTTGTGTCGCCCGCCTCAACCATGTCGACGACCGCAACCGCCACCAGCCTTGCGATCGCCCTTGATGGGATAAACCGCAAGGTGGCGCTGGTTGACGCAGACCTTCATGAGTCCCGTCTGGGGGGCTACATTGGTGCGGCTTCGGATCGCGGCCTCACGTCGACGGTCACTGGTGGCGCGGCGCTCGACGACGTCATCATCCAGGTACCGGATTCCGGCGTCGATTTCCTGCCCGCCGGACCGCCATCGCAATCACCAGGCGAGGTGCTGGCATCCGACGCGATGGCCAAGGTCATTGCTGAGCTTGGGAATAGCCATGACTTCGTATTCTGCGACACGCCAGGTCTTTTGACGGCCAACGATGCCGCCGTAATCGCCCTTGCGTGCGACGGCGCAATCCTGGTCGCCACGCAGGGTAAGACGAAGATCGAGAGCTTGTCAGAGGCAGCCGAGACACTGCGCCGCCTGGGCTCAAAGGTCCTCGGGGCCGTCCTCACCGATGTGAGGTGACATAGTGCAACGGCGCGGTTCGCGGCATGCCGGTGGACTGCCGCGTGGACGCACCGGGCGAAGCCGGCCATCGTGGATTCGATCCGTGGGCGTGATCGCCGCTCTCATCCTGGTATTGAGCTCGACGGCCATCGCCGTCCCGCTGCGACTGGGCGCCCACCAAAATGCGAAGGCACCTCAGCCCTTCATAAAGGGACCGGTCAGCCAGGGTCCGAGATTGGTTTTCGCGCACTACTTCCCGCCTTACCCGATCTCCATCGACAACAAGGATTCCAATGCCGACTTTTATGCGACCAGCTATCTCACCCCGGACGGTATGAATGGCGCCTATGCCGAGTTCGGCGGGATGCTCCGCGATAGACCACTGCCCAGAACGCCGCGACCGGAGGCGGATTGGCGTCGACTCGATCTTGCCGAAGAAGTCAGGCATGCGTCATCAGTGGGAATTGACGGGTTCAGCATCGACATATTGACCGCGCACGACAGCCACGAGTGGATTGCCCCCATTCCCACGCTGTTGCTGCAGGCCGCCGAAACAGTGAACCCGCATTTCAGGCTCATGCTGATGCCGGACATGAACGGTGAACTCGGATCCGTCACGCCGCAGCGACTCGCTTCTGAAATATCCCGCCTGGCGGCGAGCCCCTCAGCATTTCGGCTCGCAGACGGCCGCCTCGTCGTGGCACCGTACAAAGCCGAGAACATGTCGGTGGCATGGTGGCGAGAGTTCATTGCGGCGATGAAAACGCAGTATGGGCAAGAGGTCGCGTTAGTACCGGTGTTTCTCGATGTCAACGCCGAGACGATTGCCATGTTCAGCCCCATCACCTTCGGGATGTCGGCGTGGGGCGGACGGAATCCCGCATTCAACCCCATCGGTGGATTCCCGCTGGATCTCATTCGACGGGTCCATGAATTGAAGCAACTTTGGATGCAGCCAGTGTCAATGCAAGATTACCGGCCGTCAGGACTGATGTATGACGAGGCCGAGAACACAACTAATCTCCGGCACACCTGGCAGATCGCTATCGAGGGACATGCCGAGTGGGTTCAGATCGTCACTTGGAATGACTATTCCGAAAACAGCGGCATAGCACCGTCTGTCAGACATGGATGGGCGCTGCTCGATATCTGTTCGTATTACATCCGGTACTTCAAGGAGAGATCGCCGCCGCCGATCTCGGAAGACCGGGTGTTCTTGACCCACCGGATTCAGCTGATCGGTGCGCCAACAACAAGCGCGCAGACCCACTTTGCGCACTTACGAGTGGGAAGTACGCCGGGGCGTGATGCGGTCGAGGCGCTGAGTTTTCTCACAGCTCCGTCGACCGTCACGGTGGCGGTGGGCGCGTCGAAGACGACGTGCGCTGTGCCGGCCGGTGTCTCGACATGTGTTGCGCCGATTGGCAAACCCGGTCCAGCCGGCTCCACTGTCAGTGTCGACGTGTCTCGCGACAACCGCTCGGTCGTGGGCTTGGTTTCGCCCTACAAGATCGTTGCTAGTCCACCTGTTCAAGATCTGTCGTACGCCGTGGCAGGAAGCCATCGCACTGGCAGCTAGTCGGCAGCCAGAATCCAGCAGCAGGGAGTGCGAGGTGCGCGAAACAAGAACCGTGACAAAGGGTGTGGCAGCGTTGTCGACATTGTTGATCGCGGTGCTGATGGCCTGTTCTCAGGATTCCACGGCGCAGTTGCCAACTCCAAACGCTGCGCTACCGCTTCCACTGATCACTGACGAGGTTCGGGAGCAGCGAGGCTCCATCGCAAGCGTCGAGCGCGTGTTGGGGCAGTCCGCTCCGCTAGCCGAGGCCCAAGCGACGCAATACAGAGTTGTGTACCGGTCGACTTCCGGGATCAACGGAAGCAAGCGCGATGTTTCAGGAGCAGTTTTCGTTCCACCTGGCGCACCGCCAGGTGGTGGCTGGCCGGTCATTGCATACGGCCACGGCACTACCGGGATAGGCAATGAATGCGGACCTTCCCAATACCCGAATCTCCTTGGCTACGACCTAGTGGTGGCATCGCTGCTCGAATTGGGCTTCGTGGTATCGCTGCCTGACTACGAAGGCCTGGGCCAACCCGGCACGCACCCTTACCTCGAGCCGAGGACGGCTGCTTTCAACATGATCGATTCCGTGCGGGCGGCACGTCAGGTCGTCCCCGAGACGTCGAGCAGGTGGCTGGCGGTCGGCATCGAACAAGGGGGCCAGGCCAGCTGGGCCGCCAATGAACTGGCCGAAGAATACGGCGACGGTCTCGACTTTCTTGGTTCAGCGTCATTACGACCCACAGCGGACCTTGTCAACCTCCCGGTGCTCGCCGAGTCGAAATGGCTCACCAAGGCCCAGCAGGGGCTGTTGCCAACATTCGTATACGGGCTACGGGCCACCAACCCAGACCTCAATCCCAGCGATTACTTGCATGGCAACCTGGCCAGTAATGAGGAGCGATGGTTGGCATGCTCTGGCCCTCTGGTAGCGGAGCTTCCCAAGGCCATCGGAGAACTGGCAATCGATGACAGCGAACCGGTCAGTTCGGAGGCGACTGAGGCACTTCGACAAGCGCTGACGCAATATGCCCTTCCGCAGCGACCTGCCACCGGTCCCATGCTGGTGATCACCGGCGGCGACGACGAGATCGTGCGTTCGCAATGGGTGGCGTCGGCGGTCGAGAAGGCGTGCGCTCTGGGAGATGTCGTGGAGTTCATCGTTCGGCCCGGCGAGAAGCAGAACAACCTCGATGGTGGTCCGCGCATCGCTCAGTGGGTCAGCGAGCGACTGGCCGGAGCACCCCCGGCGAACACCTGCCGCACATGAAAAACCCTGCTATGCCGAAGTTCCTGACGTGAGCATGTTGAGCAGTGTGGTTGTCCGGGTGTCGGCGCAACCCCTCTTCCTCGGGCAGATGTTCGCGAGCGGTGCGGGCGCGCTGGCGATGGTCATGGCGGCGACAGCGATGCCGCCCGAGCGCTTCACCACCTTTGCGCTCCTGATACTGATCACCTTCATCGCCGCTGGGGCCGTCAGGTCGTTTCTGTTTCTGCCGGCACTGATCGAAACGCGCAACAACCGAAGTGCGCACGTACATGTGCGGGTCGCGTTGCTTGGCGCATTGTTCGCCGTGGTCTGTTTCGTGATCGCCGCCGCCGTCCTTGGCGTCAGAGAACCAATGTGGCTGGCGCTACTTTCCCTCGCCAATACGGTGCCTGTCATTTCCGAGTGGCTACGTTTGCGAGGAACGGCGCTCGATGAGCGGTGGCACGTGGCACACAGTGATGCACTTCGTTTGATAGCAACACTATTCGGCGCACCAGTGCTGTGGTGGACAACGACACCCGAGGTTTTCTTCCTCTTTGTCAGCTTGACCTACCTGACGAACGTCATCTATCTCGCGTTCCGGTTGCCCCGCGTTTCCGCCCACCTGTCGCCGGTTCGTTATTGGCGGCCGGCATCGTCGGTGCTAGCCGATTTCCTGATAGGACAGCTGGTATCCACTATCCCGCTGGTGGTGTTGGGCGGCCTTGGGACTTCGCAATACATCGGAGGCGTCCGTATCGCGCAAACACTTCTGGGCCCCCTCAATCTGCTCATGGCAGCGACGTGGACAAACCTGCTGGCGGACGGCGCCACCCGAGACTCCCATTCGAACCCTGCGGATCTGATCCGGCACGGCCGCAGAGCCGCTACGCACCTCAGCCTCCTTTCGATGGTCGTAGTCCCACTCGTCCTTGCCGCGTTGGTAATCACGAACTTCAGTTTTCGTGGTGCGGACAACCATTCGCTGATTGTGGGTACGACTCTTGTCGGCTTGTTGGCAGTGATGTCGGGATTCGCCGGAGTTGATGCGATGGTGCTGCGGTTGCTCGGCCACCACTCGGCCGCAACGGCCGGCCGTGCGTTTCTGGTCGGCGTGACGGGTGCGGGTTATGCGCTCGGATATGTTGTCGGCGGCGTGGATTCGAGCTTGATTCTCGGATTCGCGTGCGCTGCCGTCGCGAATCCATTGGCCTTCGCATTGCCGGCCTTGATCATTTACCGGCGCTATCGGTAGCGGGCAACGGAGGAGTTTCGACGTGCGAAGGATGCTATGGGTCGACGGAATCGGCGCCGTTTTGGTTCTCGCCGCGGTGGTTGGATGCTCCAGCGTCAAGAGTGAGCCGCAAGCAACTGCACCTTCCTGCGGTGGCGAGGTCGGCCGCGTGCCGTTCTATTCGACGAGCTTCCAGCTCGACGAGCTTCCGATCTCAGAAAGCGGTGCATGGTCTCACACGGGTAGATCGTGGACGTTCGTCCAGACCGAGAACGGCTTCGCGCACGGCACGCAAACCGGACAGGGCGGGTACGACGATTCCTACGCGTATCTCTCGGGCTTCCCGCCGGACCAGCAGGCTTGCGCGCAGATTCACAGGGGATCTCCGGCCGGCTTCCAAGAGGTCGAGATCCTGCTCCGCTGGAGCGATTCCGAAAACAGCGCTCGAGGCTACGAGTGCTTCATTCACCACAGCGGCCAATACGCCAAAATCGTCCGCTGGAACGGGCCCTATGGTGACTTCACGACCATCGCCAATGTGGGCAACGTGACCGCGCCACAGGACGGCGACACAGTCAGGGCTACCGCCATCGGCAGCGTCATCTCGCTATATCTCAACGACCAGATGCTGGCGCAGGCCATCGATTCCACCTATTCGACCGGCAACCCGGGAATGGGCTTCTTCAAAGACAACGACGGCCGGGCGAACACCGAATTCGGTTTCGTGAGCTACGCCGCGACCGGGCTTTGAACCGGCGGTCAGTCGACGGATCTGGCGCTCACGAAACGATGGACCGCGATTCCTGTGCAGAGTTTGCTGATATCGTGTCCAGTGAACTGTTCTGCAACGCAGAGCCCAACTTTTCCCAGGGGCGCAGTCGCAGGAGGTATTGGGCGTTGAACTCTACCCGGCCGTCGACACGACCGAACGCTTTCCTTTCCCTGGCGATATGGCTACTCCCGAATTGCGGCTTCAAAATCTGGGCATTGCGGCGGCTAGGAAACAACGTCGGCGCCGACGTGACCGTTGGACCCAACCTGGTTCTCGGTTGCGGCCGCTTCTCGCTCGATGACGGGGCGTCAATCTCACCGTTCAACGTCTTTCGCAATCTGGCGAATGTGTCTTTGGGTAAGAAGTGCTTTATCGGTTCGTGGAATCAGATCACCGCGGCCCGCGGATATCAAGACTACAGCGACCTGGTGGGGCTATTGTTGCTGGAGGAACAGGCAGCCATCACCAATCGTCACTATCTGGACTGCTCCGGTCAGATCATTTTGCGGCGGTACGCTGGAATCGGCGGCATCAGAAGTATTTTTCAAAGCCACGAAATCGACTTGGTCGAGAACAAGACAACTGTCGGCCGAATCATTCTCGGCGAGCAAGCAATGACGGGCACGGCCGTCATCATGTTGAAGGATTCCTATCTTCCTGAGCGGTCGGTCCTGGCGGCTGGATCAATTGTCGTCAAGGGCAAGGAAGGCGTGGAATTGCCTTCCCATAGCCTCTACGGCGGAGTTCCAGCCAAGCCCATCCGGCCGGTCGGAGATTTCGCCTGGTGGCGTCGCGATTCCTACGTGACGCCGGTTACCCCTTTCGATGACGAAATGTTTCGTCTCAGTTAGCCGTCGACACTGATGGCCCATCAGCCGACGCGCTGATTCGGCGAACTCTGGCGATCCGGCATAGGTGTGCTGCGTGTCCATCGAGCCTTGGGATGGGCGTGCTCCAGGAACCACACCAGACCGAATCCGACGGCCAACCCGACGATCGCAGCGACCGTCGTCAGCACCCAGTTGGCAGATCCGCTAGTCGCGGTGTCCTCGGCACTCGCGGACTTCACCACCGTGACCTGCGGCGGCAGATCTGGGCTCTTCGCGACATCGTCGATCCGGGTGAGGTAATCGCCGAAGACTGCTCCATAGGCGTTGGCGATGTTGGCGGCGCGCTGAGCGCTGTTCTCAACGGAAACGGCGACGACGACGGTGTCGCCGACGGCCGAGGCGGTGACCTGGTCGACGAGCTCTGCCGGACTTCCCGGTAGTCCAAGCCAGTCGATGACTGTCTGCGCCAGGTCGTCACGTTTGAACATGTTCGCGTAGGTCTGGGCGCGCTGTCTGGCGACGAGGTCGTCTTCGTGCTCGCTGGCCGCAGCTTTCGCGTCAGAGGCACGAAAGGAAATAACCGTCGTGGCGGTGTGCTCCCGAGGCTGGGCAGCGTTGTACAAGCCCACCGCAACCAGTGCCACCATGAGGCTGGCCATGGCGACAGGCCAGCGCGCCACCGCCGGTGCGGTGGCGACAGCCGCTTCCTGATCCGCGGTGCCGGCGACCATCGGGACCAGATCCGGCTCGGAAATGTTGACGGGCGTGGCGATTTCGGCGGCAATGTCCACCGACTCTGCGCGCGCCCGCGGTTGCCACGGCGTGAACCATGCGAAGGCGACTCCGGTCACCAACACCGACGCCATCGCGATTCCGATCGCGACCCCGATAGCGTTTTGAAAGATCACTGCGGTCAGGGTTGCGCCGGAAATCACGGCCACCATCAGCGCGATTCGCAGTGCCAGCGCGTCGGCGCTGCGGTTGAAGGTACGCAAAAAGATCGCGAGTGTGACCGCAAAACAAGCGGCGACATACTCCAGGACGGTGACGGGCAGGATGCGCTGCGACAGCTCCCAGGAATCTCCGAGCAGGAAGAAACCGATCCGTGTCGGCAACATGCACAGTATGAAGCCGCCCAAAGATGTGACGAAGGCCGAGATGATCGCGATCCGCAGCATTACCCGCCACACTTCTTTCGGCTGCGACGACTGGCGGGTGCTTTCGGGTATCACGATTAGTTGGATCGCATTGCCGAACATCCCGATTGGAGCCAGCAATGCGGTGGCGCCTCGAAGGGCGGCGGCGAGCGACGTCGTGGTAAGGGCCGAGACGATGGTCAAAACGGCAAGAATGGTGACTTGCTCAAGTCCTGCGTCAACTCCGTAGCGGATGCGGTGCTGCAGACCCGCCCTGATCCACGCGATTGACCCGCGCGACCGCGGCAGCATCCGCAGGTCGGTCAGCAAGCCGAGGAACGCAATCGCGCCCAACAACCCCCAACCGCCAAGCAGCACCGAGACCGTGGCGAACTCGTAACCCGACCAAGTGAGAACCAGCAATGCGATGCTTCCGGCACACCAAATTCCGTCCCACAACGCCGCCACGTACGGCCGCCCCTCGGCGATGGCGACGTACCTCAGCACGTCCTGGGCCAGTACGAACGGTGAAGCGATGCCTAGGAAGAGAGCCGCGATGCCAAGGTCTGAACCAAATACGATGATCGTCGCGGCGAGTGGCGGACCCACCATGAACGACGTCGTAAGTGCATAGGAACCTTCCCGCCTGATCCGTTCCCGGCTTTGATCCGCCTTCAGTAGCAGCGGAGTCCCCAGTGCGCCACGCAGGCAACCCATGACCGCAACCAACGCGGTCATCAGAATCGCTATGTGGCCGAACTGCTCTGGCGGCGAAACGACGGCGACAGCAAAGATGATGACGCCGTTACCAATGCTGGAGAAGAGTTGATCCAGCACGCCCGACACAGCGCGCAGACGGCGTAGATATGCCGACGCCATCAAGGGTTGCCCGTCGAGTCGGCCCATACCTGTTCAAATCCCCCGATGGAGTCGCTGAGGCCGTGATTCGAATACACCTCGAAAGTCGCGAAATTTCCCTGCCATTCCGAAATGCGCGGGTCCTTCACGATCTGCTTGCCGCCGTCAGGCAGATTGATGGTGGCTTCGTCGCCGTCGATGTAGATCGATACGTTGTAGGAGGTAGCGCTGTCTTCTTTCAGCGGCTCCGTGAAATCACCGGTGGCGATGGTTTCCAGCGGCCGTGCCTCGTTCTGCCCGACGCTGAGGTTCCAGTTCACCGCGGTCGCCACGAAGTGGACGGCAACCGGTGCGACGATCGGGGGCATCGAATTTTGCGTGCCGCGCGATACGAGGAGCGCGATGGCGCCGAAGGTGCCGTCTCCCGGTGAGAAAACCCAACTGGCGCCCAGCGAGGTCACGGGTGCGCCCATATCGGGCGTGCTGAAGTACGCCGCTGACACCTTGTTGGTCGTGGGCCGGTAGGTGAGGCGACCCCCGCGCACCACGAAATTCGATCCCGGGTCCGCCGGCGACTTCGATGACGCCGCAAGCTGTCCGGTATTGAACCGGCTAGGCGGCGGCCCATCAGCAACCCCAGTGAAGTCCAGGCTCACGTGAATGCCCGCCGCATCGGGGTGACTATCCCGCAAAAGTCCCCACCACAATGCGAAAGCAAGCGCGGCGGTCAGGGTGACCGCAAGCAGAACGGGCGCAACACGTGACCCGTCGCCCCGCCAACTCATGTCGGCGTCGCGTCCCGTCCGGAAACCGTTGTGCCGCAATTCGATATCGGCGCCGTATTCATGCGCGATCGACCGTTCGGGACGCTGCGGCGAGAATCGTCTCGTTCGTTGCCACGTTTCGGTTCACCAGTGCTCCTGCCCCGACGGTTGCGCCGTCTGCGATGTCGACACCGCGCAGGATCGTGGCTCGCGTAGCGATCCAGACCGAATCACCAATGGTGATCGGGGCGTTGTCGAACTCGAACGTCGGGCTCTTACGGTCGTGGCTGCCGGTGCAGATGAACACGCCCTGTGAGATGCAGGTGTTGGATCCGATGGTGACGGGTTCCAGATTCAGAATCCAGGCTTCCTCACCGATCCAAGTGTGGGCGTCGACCCGGAGTTTCCACGGCCAGTGGATTTTCACGTCGGCGCGGATGAGCGTGCCCGCGCCGATCTGCGCTCCGAACATGCGCAGTATCCGGACACGTACCGGACTGGGGCACCACCACTTCATCACGATCGTCCTGGAGACCACCAACCACAGCAGCTGCGTCGACCGCGGGCGGCCCTTGTCATAACCAGTGCCCAAAAATCCGGCGAGGTTGAACCGCGAGCCGGGTGCGGAGTCAGCGGGTTCG
>DATFCF010000685.1:0-5879 GCA_035253445.1 Mycobacterium sp. | reverse complement strand
CTCGGCGACGTCGAGCTGCCGAAGTCGATCCGCGCGACCACTGATCCGGGGGAGGCGCTGGCCGGCGCCTGCACCGTGTTGCTCGCGGTGCCGTCACAGACGTTGCGCGCCAATCTTGCGCAGTGGACGGGCCTGATCGGTGACGACGTCACGCTCGTCAGCCTGGCCAAGGGCATCGAGCTCAACACGTTGATGCGCATGAGTCAGGTCATCGTGCAGGTAACCGGTGCTGACCCGTCGCGGGTGGCGGCGGTCACCGGTCCGAACCTGGCCAGCGAGATCGCCGACGAGCAACCTGCGGCCACCGTCGTCGCCTGCAGCGATTCCGGCCGCGCGGTGGCGTTGCAGCGTGCACTGTCCACCGGGTACTTCCGTCCGTACACCAACGCCGACGTCATCGGCGCCGAGATCGGCGGGGCCTGCAAGAACGTGATCGCGTTGGCCTGTGGCATGGCCGCCGGGGTTGGACTGGGGGAGAACACCGCGGCCGCGATCATCACCCGGGGGCTGGCCGAGATCATGCGGCTCGGAGTCGCTTTGGGCGCCAAGCCGGTCACATTGGCCGGGCTCGCGGGTGTCGGCGACCTGGTCGCCACCTGCACATCGCCGCATTCCCGTAACCGGTCGTTCGGTTACCGGCTCGGCAAGGGCGGCACCGTTGAGTCGGCGATGCAGGCGGCGGGAGGACACATCGCCGAGGGCGTGTCGTCCTGTGAATCGGTGCTGGCGCTGGCGGCCAGTTACGACGTCGAAATGCCACTCACGGATGCGGTGCATCGCGTGTGCCACAAGGGTTTATCGGTCGACGAGGCGGTCGTGCTGCTGCTCGGCCGTAGCACCAAACCGGAGTGAGTCGATGGACTGGCAGTACGGCGACTCCACCCGCAGCGTGAAAGCGGTTGGCTCAGAATCTATTCCAGGCCAACCCGTCGCGCCCGTGCCGGTTCCGGCTTCGACGTTTCACCTGTCGCCCGATGAGACCGAGCTGCAGGACAGTTACGGCCGCAGCTCCAATCCGACCTGGCGTCAACTGGAATCGGCCTTGGCTCAACTCGAAGGAGCGGCGACCGCGTTGGCTTTCGGGTCTGGGATGGCCGCGATCACGTCGGTGCTTCGAGTGCTCGCCAAGCCTGGCCAGAAACTGGTAGTACCCGCCGACGGCTACTACCAGGTGCGTCGATATGCCGCGGAATATCTTGCCCCGCAAGGCATCACAGTAGTCGAGGCGCTCAGCGACGAAATGTGCGCAGCCTCGTCGGATGCCGATGTGGTGCTCGCCGAGACCCCCGCTAATCCCGGGCTGGACGTCGTCGACCTGCACCGGCTGGCGATGGACTGCCGCCGCCGTGGAGCCGTCCTCGTCGTCGACAACACCACCGCGACACCGCTGGGCCAGCAGCCGCTGTCGTTGGGGGCCGACCTCGTGGTGGCCAGCGCCACCAAGGCTTTATCGGGTCACAGCGACGTCGTCGCAGGCTACGTCGCGGGCAGTCACCCCGACCTGATGGCCGCGGTAGAGCGGGACCGCTTGCACGCCGGGCCGATCCTCGGCGCGTTCGAGGCGTGGCTGGTGCTGCGCAGCCTTGGCAGCGCTGGTCTGCGGTTCGAGCGGCAGTGTCAGAACGCCCAGGCGCTTGCGGTGACGCTGCACGCTCACCCTGCGGTGCGCTCCGTGCGATACCCCGGCCTGCCCGACGATCCCTCACATCGAGTCGCCACCCTTCAAATGAAGAAGTTCGGGGGGCTGCTCGCCGTGGAACTCGAAGACGGGCAGGCCGTGCACGCGCTGGTGGAGCGCAGCGCGCTGCTGATCGCATCGACCAGTTTCGGCGGCATCCACACCTCGGTCGACCGCCGCGCCCGGTGGGGCGATCCGGTCAGCGAAGGCTTCGCGCGGATCTCGCTAGGTATAGAAGACACGGACGATCTGATTGCCGATATCGAGCAGGCACTGGGGTAAAAGCCCAGGCGGTGACGCTGCGGGATGCAGCATGGCGCTCGGCCGGTAGCCTCTCTAGGTTGTGACTTTCCGCGATGAACCCGGAGCCGCCCGGCCGGCGACATCCAGCTCTAGCTCAGCTGGTCGCGTCCGCGTCGCCGTCGTCTACGGCGGACGCAGCTCCGAGCACGCGATTTCGTGCGTTTCCGCAGGCAGCATCCTCCGCAACCTCGATCCGGAGCGGTTTGAGGTGGTTGCGGTCGGCATCACTCCCGGCGGGGCATGGATGCTGACCGATGCCCGGCCGGACACCCTGGCGATCACCGACGGCAAGCTGCCTGAGGTGACCGGATCCTCGGGCACAGAGCTGGCCTTGCCCGCCGACCCGGGCCGCAGCGGCGAACTGCTGTCGCTCGGGCAAGGGGCCGGGGAGCTGCTGACCGCGGTCGACGTCGTCTTTCCGGTGCTGCATGGTCCCTATGGGGAGGACGGCACCATCCAGGGCCTACTCGAGCTGGCAGGGGTGCCGTACGTCGGGGCGGGTGTGTTGGCCAGTGCGACCGGTATGGACAAGGAGTTCACCAAGAAGCTGCTCGTCGCCGAGGGCCTGCCGATCGGCGACCACGTTGTGGTGCGGCCCAATCAGGACACGGTGGATCTCGAGGACCGCGAACGCCTGGGCCTGCCGGTGTTCGTCAAACCCGCCCGCGGCGGATCCTCGATCGGCGTGAGCCGGGTGACGGCGTGGGATCAGCTGCCTGCGGCGATCGCCCAGGCTCGCCACCATGATCCGAAGGTGATAGTCGAGGCGGCGGTGCTCGGACGCGAATTGGAGTGCGGCGTCCTGGAATTCCCCGACGGCCGGGTCGAAGCCAGTACCGTCGGTGAAATCCGGGTGGCCGGTGTGCGGGGAAACGAGGATGCGTTTTACGACTTCTCCACCAAGTATCTCGAGGACGCTGCTGAACTCGATGTGCCCGCCAAGATCGATGACGACGTCGCGGATACGGTGCGTCAGTTGGCCATTCGCGCCTTCCGCGCGATCGACTGCCAGGGCCTTGCCCGCGTCGACTTCTTCCTCACGGAGAACGGGCCGGTCGTCAACGAGATCAACACCATGCCGGGCTTCACCACCATCTCGATGTATCCGCGGATGTGGGCGGCCAGCGGCATGGATTACCCGACGTTGCTGGCCACCATGGTGGAGACCGCGCTCAAGCGCGGTACAGGCCTGCGCTAGCGCGCCGCGGCGAACGTTCCGTACCGCTCGATGTTTCGGCCGAACTATCGAGCGGTAAGGAACGTTCGTCGGTCCGGGGGCAGGGTCAACGTACCGGTGCCGGGTCAATCGGCTTGGCGGGCAAGGCTTTCGCGAGCACTTCGGAGATCTCCTGGATGGGTGTCGGCCCCGATCCCGGCGGGGACGTCAGCGCCACATACACCGCCCTGTCGACGGCGAACCAGGTGCTGCGTTCCTCATCCGCCACCCGGAACCACTGAACGGTGTCGACGACTTGAAGCGGGGTCCCCACGACGAACTCGGCGGGCCGGTCCACCCCGCAGCGCAGCACCACGGGTTCGGTCTCTGGGCTTGCCTGCCACGCTGCCGCGCCTGCTGGGGCGGGTTCGGCGGCGGGTGCGCGACGGAAGTCACCGAGTTGTTCGGGCAGTGCGTCTAACAGACTGCGGCATTCCGTGCTGTCGGCCTTCGGTGCCGGGGCCGAGGCGATCGCGACCGGTTGTTGCCCGGGTGGATTCTGCCGCAGCACCGCGAAGACCAGGATGGCGATGATCGCCCCGATGGCCACCACGATCGCCGCGATCAGTACTGCGCGCGGCGGGCCGTCGCTGGTTTCGGAATCCACAGCCAAACTCTAAGGCCGCACTCCGTTCGCGATCGGGCAGGTCAGCGTGCGGGTGATTCCGGTGACTTGCTGCACGCTGGCGACGACGTTGGCCTGAAGGTCGTCGAAAGTGTCCGCCCCGACGCGCACCACCACGTCATAGGGGCCGGTCACATACTCCGACGACAACACCCCGGGAAGGGCGGCGAGCTGCTTGGCGATGACCTCGGCGCGGCCCACCTCGGTCTGAATCAGCATGAAAGCCTCGACCACCCGCTATACCCTCCGTCTCGCTGCATAGACTCCACGCCGCAGGGACCAAACGTACCGCAGCGCTGGGGAGGTGACATGGCGAGCGACGAGGCCGCCGAAACCCTCACAAGCCTTGGCGAGTTCGCGGTGATCGACCGGCTGGTGGCAGGCCGCGATCAACCGGCGGCGGTTTCGGTGGGACCCGGTGACGACGCCGCGGTCCTGTTTGCCCCAGACACCAAGACTGTGGTGTCCACCGACATGCTTGTTGAAGGGCGGCATTTCCGTCTGGACTGGTCCGCGCCACACGACATCGGCCGCAAGGCCATCGCGCAGAACGCCGCCGACATCGAGGCGATGGGTGCCCGGGCGACAGCTTTCGTGGTCGCGTTCGGTGCGCCGCCTGACACGCCGACGGCACAGGCGCTGGAGCTGGCCGATGGCTTGTGGCACGAGGCCCGGCTGTTCGGTGCAGGGATTGTTGGAGGCGATCTGGTGAGCGCCCCGCAGTGGGTGATCTCGGTGACGGTACTGGGCGACCTCGAGGGTCGCGAGCCGGTGCTTCGCAGCGGCGCCCGCCCCGGCGACACCGTGGCTGTCACCGGTGACCTTGGTCGCTCCGCGGCCGGATATGCGTTGTGGCACCGCGATATTCGACAGTTCGATGAGCTGCGACGCCGGCATCTGGTGCCCGAACCTCCGTACGGCCAAGGCGGGGTGGCCGCCGATGCCGGCGCTACCTCGATGACCGACGTCTCTGATGGGCTGCTCGCCGACCTTGGCCATATCGCGCAGGCATCAGGAGTCGGTGTCGACGTTTCTACCGCCGGACTCGCCCCGGACATCGAAGCAGTTGCCGGCGCGGCCGGCGCGGTGGGCGCCGACACGCTGGCCTGGGTGCTCACCGGCGGTGAGGACCATGCGCTGGTGGCGACGTTTCCCGGTCCGCTGCCGCAGGGCTGGCGGGTGATCGGCAGGGTGCTGGACGGTCCGCCGCGAGTGATGGTCGACGGCAACAAATGGGAGGGAAACGCGGGTTGGGAGTCGTTCTGACCAACCGCGCACGCTAGGTTGACCTTTCGTGACTGCACGTCCGTTGAAGGAAATCGTCGAAGAAGGCTGGGCCCGCGCGCTGGAACCCGTCGGCCCCCAGGTCGCTCAGATGGGTGAGTTCCTGCGCGCCGAACTGGCGGCGGGCCATCAATACGTGCCCGCCGGCCCGAACATCTTGCGCGCCTTCACATTCCCGTTCGAGCGTGTTCGCGTCCTGATCGTCGGCCAGGATCCGTATCCGACGCCGGGTCACGCGGTGGGGCTGAGCTTCTCGGTCGCCGCCGATGTGCGGCCGCTGCCCCGCAGCCTGGACAACATCTTCACCGAATACGGCAAGGACCTGGGCTACCCCATGCCGGCCAACGGCGACCTGAGCCCGTGGGCGCAGCGGGGAGTGATGCTGCTGAACAGGGTGCTCACCGTGCGGCCCGGCAACCCCGCATCGCATCGGGGCAAGGGCTGGGAGGCAGTGACCGAATGTGCGATCCGTGCCCTGGTGGCCCGGGAACAGCCGCTGGTTGCGGTTTTGTGGGGCCGTGACGCGTCGACACTCAAACCGATGTTGACAGGTAATGACTGCGTGGCGATCGAATCTCCGCATCCCTCACCGCTGTCGGCATCGCGCGGATTCTTCGGCTCGCGCCCCTTCAGCCGCGCGAACGAACTGCTGGAGAAGATGGGCGCGGATCCGATCGACTGGCGGTTGCCCTAGCGAGCGCCGGACTACGGCACTGGGATCGGCGGCGGTGCCGGAATCGGCGGCGGCGACGGAATCGCGGGCGGTGCCGGAA
>DATFCF010000684.1:0-4048 GCA_035253445.1 Mycobacterium sp. | reverse complement strand
CGCGGTTGCATGCCGTCGCCGTCGTCGCCGCATTGTTACCGAACCTCGCGCAGTGGGCCAGCGGGCTGATCGACAACGCGCTGAATGCGGCAGGCACGTCGGCATCGACGGTCGGCGTCGAGGCGCTCAACGGCGCTGGCGTGGTCTACGAGGGCCTGCAGACGTTGGGCGAGGGCGCGGTGCTGGTCGGGCTGATTCTGGGCACCATGGTGACGTTCATCCTCGAGAAGAAGTTTCTGTACGCCGCGATCGCATCGGCTGTCGGGGCGGTGTTGTCGTTCATCGGGCTGATCCACGCGCCCGAAGTAGCCTGGGCGGCCAACCCGTCCGTGGCGCTGGGCTACGTGTTCTTCGGAATCGTCTGCGTCGCTTACTCATTCCTGCCGGGCGCCAAGGATCCGGTGGAGATCGACGAGTCCGACGTAGTGGCGGGGCACTAATTAGTCGTAGGGCTGGATCAGTTCGCGGGGGCCCGTCGGCAGCCGCCAGTGGAATGCCAGCGCGGCGAGCCGAAACAGCGTCGCGACGGCGCTGCCGACCGCAACGGCTATCCACTGGGGGCCGAAGTAGTCGATCGCCACGTACGTCGCCGCGCCCAGCATGGCAGGGATCGCGTACAAGTCGTCGGGGCCCATCACCAAGGGCACCTCGCGGGCGACGACGTCGCGCAGCATCCCGCCGGCGATGGCCGTAAGCATGCCGATGAGGCCCGCCGCGAACCAGCTGGCGCCCTCGTCGACAGCGATGGCCGCACCGGAGGTGGCGAAGAACCCCATCCCGATCGCGTCGAGGACCAGCACCGCTCTGTTCATCTTGATCACGACATGGGCGAATGGCGTGGCGATGGCCACCGCGATCAGCGCGACCGTGATGTTGGGCCAGTGCTGGATTGAATACGGAGGCCTGTCGAGCAGCAGGTCGCGCAACACGCCGCCGCCGACTCCTGTGAGCACCCCCAGCGTCGCGATCCCGAACAGGTCGAAGCCTTTACGAACACCGACGGTCGCGCCTGATGCGGCGAACACGGCAATGCCTGCGTAGTTGAGAATTGTCTGCAGCACGCGTGCACGTTAAGCGCCTGTCCGCCGAGGAGACGCGAAATCGCACTCTGCAAGTTGATTTTTGTACGACTTTTGCGGCAGCTCACCCCAGGAACTTCTACCCTGCTCGGTGATGGACACGGCCACCGTAATCGTGACGCTGCTGCTTGCGGCGCTGTTCACGTTCTCCGCCAGCATCAAACTGCTCGGCGTGTCCGCGTCCTTGGCCATCCGCGATCACCTCGGGGTGACGCCACTGCAGTGGCGGCTCATCGGCGCGCTGGAACTCGCGGGGGTCGCCGGTGTGCTCGCCGGTCTGGCCTTGCCGCCGATCGGAATCGCCGCGGCGATCGGGCTCGCACTGCTGTCCATCGGCGCCCTCGCCTTCCATCTTCGGGCGTCCGATCGGGTCGCCGAGATGGTGCCCGCGGTGATCGGGATCGCATTGGCCGCGGCGACCGCCGTGTTGCACACCCTGTGAGGTAGCGGCCGTCACACCTGCACAAACGCGTGTCTTAGATTACCTAAACTTTCGTGGTCACATGTCTACGAAGTGGCCTACGCTGCCGGTATGGCAGCGCGCACGCACAGCGTCGACCCCCGCGCCGAGCGGGTGCGTACCCGCTTGCGCGAGGCGTCGTTCGCGCTGGCCCACGAGCGCCCGGTCGACCGGCTGACGGTCGGCGACATCGTCTCCCGCGCCGAGGTGAGCCGGCAGGTCTTCTATCAACACTTTCGCGACCGGGATGACGCCGTCGCGACGGCATTCGCGCTCGAGTTCGCCGCCGCGACCGCCGACATCGGCGGCGATGCGCGCGCCCGCATCTTGCGGTTGTTCGACTTCGCCGCCGACCACCGCTCGATGTACCGCAACGTGGTGCCCAGCGCAGTGACACAGCGCGTCGTGACGGCCTTTCGTGCCGAATTGCTGCCGGCCTGCGAGGAGATGGCCGCGCAGGCCATGCCGGTGGTGAGCACCATCGCCGGCCTCACGCCGGAGTCCGTCACCCGATTCCTGGTCGGCGGGTTCATGGAGGTGCTGCGGTCCTGGATGGAAGACCCGGACTCGACCGACCTGCGCGGCCGGGTCAGCGCCGCACTCGACACCGTCAACGCCTTACTCGGCCTGCCCGCACATTCGAAAGGTCTTCACCATGGGTAAGCACCGCACTCCCGATCTCCGCGCGACGCCCGACAGCCGCGCCATTCGCAACGTGGTGTTGGCAATGATCGGCCTGACCATCGTCGTCGTCGGCATGATCGCGAGCTATTCGGGGGCGTTCGCGAAACCGACGCTGCATCACATGGCTGTCGCGGTCGCCGCACCGCAGCAGGTGCTCGACGGGATTCGCGGCCAGGATGCGTTGGCGGTCACCGAGGTTGGCGATGCCGCCGCGGCCCGTCAGAAGGTCTACGAGCGCGACACCGACGCGGCGTTCGTCGTCGCGCCGAACGGTGAGATGAAGATCTACGTGGCCGGCGGAGGCGGACGCAGCGTCGCCACCGCCGCCGAGACCGTCGGACGCAGCATTGCGGCCAAGGCCGGACTGAGGGCTTCGGTCGAGGATGTCGCACCGGCATCGGCCGGCGATCCGTCCGGAACGGTCGAGTTCTACGCCATCATCTTCATTTCGATCGGTGCGACGGTCGGCGCGACGGTGGTCGGCCGCATCATGGGCACCGTCCGCAAGCCCGCGACGCTGGCACTGCGCACCATGACGCTAACGGGTTACTCGGCGCTGCTCGCCGCGGGCGTGACCCTTTACGTCGACGTGATTCTGGATGCGCTGACCGCTCACACGTGGCAGCTGTTCGGCGTGCTCTGGCTCTATGCCATGGCCGTCGGCGGAGCCGTCACCGGAGTTGCCGCGGCATTCGGCACGGTCGCGTCGATGGCGCTCACCCTGTTCCTGGTCGTCATCGGCAACACCGCTGCCGCCGGTCCGGTGGGCCGGCCGTTGCTGTCGGGCTTTTACTCCACCTTCACCGCGATCGTGCCGCAGGGCTCCGGGGTCTCGCTGCTGCGCAGCGTCGAGTACTTCGGCGGAAACGGAGCGCAGACCCCTCTTGTCACGCTGGCGATCTGGGGCGCGGCAGGGTGTGCGCTCGCGGTGCTCGCCACTGCCGCGCGGGTGAATTATCGTGCCCTCTATGAGCGTTACCTCCCCGGTTCTGCCGGGCGAGACCGAGCCGTATTACGACCTCGGTTCCTATCACCGGCCGATTGAGACGCCGTCACCGCAGGCGCAGGTGTGGTTCGACCGCGGGATGGTCTGGGCGTACGCCTTCAATCACGAAGAGGCCGTCCGCTGCTTCGACCGGGCACTGGAACTCGACCCCGACCTCGCGATCGCCCGCTGGGGTATCGCCTATTCGATTGGACCCAACTACAACAAGGGCTGGGAGGCATTCGATCCCGTCGACCTCGCCGCATCGTTGGCCCGGGCCCGCATGGAACTGGGCCTTGCCGTCAATGGCCGCGCGTCGGCGATCGAACGCGGGCTGATCGAGGCGCTGCAGCAACGCTTCCGGACCGACGACCCGAACGACCCCGACCGGCTGCAGGCCGGGCACGCCGCATATGCCGATGCCATGGCGGCGCTGGCCGAGGTGTATCCCGACGACATCGACGTGCAGGCCCTTGCCGCCGACGCACTCGTCAACCTCACGGCGTGGGCGCTGTGGGACGTCAGGACCGGTGAGCCGGCGCCGGGTTCGCGGGTGGCGGAGGCCAAGCGGATCCTCGACGATGCGCTGACCACTGCCGCCGGACGCGCACATCCCGGTGTCCTGCATCTGTATCTGCACACCATGGAGATGTCGGCCACTCCTCAGGACGCGGTGCCGGCTGCGGATCTGCTACGCAATCTGGTGCCCGACGCCGGTCATCTGCAGCACATGCCAAGCCACATCGACGTGTTGTGCGGCAATTACCGCGACTCGGTGGTGTCGAATCTGTCTGCTGTGCAAGTCGATCGGCGGTTCGTCGAACGCGAAGGCCCGCTGAA
>DATFCF010000683.1:0-3715 GCA_035253445.1 Mycobacterium sp. | reverse complement strand
CATAAGCCTCGGCCAACTTCTCGAAGCTCGGGCCGCCGATTTGCACTTCCGAATAGTTCTTGGCGTGGAACAAATCCTGCCACTGGCGGACCATGCCCAGGTAGCCGTTGTTGATCACCGCGATATTGATGTCGAGCTTCTCCTGCACCGCGGTTGCCAGCTCGTTGCTCGACATCTGGAATCCGCCGTCGCCGATAACCGCCCACACTTCGAGGTCCGGCCGCCCGACCTTGGCGCCGATGGCCGAGGGCAACCCGAAGCCCATCGTCCCCAATCCGCCGGAGGTGATCCAGCGGTCCGGGTAGTCGAAGCCAAAGTGCTGTGCCGTCCACATCTGGTGCTGACCGACGTCGGTCGTGACAATCGCCTCACCGTTGGTCGCCTCGGCAATCGACTTCACGATCGTGTACGGCTCCGGCCACTCAGGGCGGTGCTCCAGCGCCTCGCTCAGCGCCCGGTCCCGGCGCGAGTCGATCCACGCCAACCAATCGTCAAGTCCTCGCGCCTCCACCATCGGCGTCAGCAGCTTCAGCACTTCGCCCGCATCCCCCACCACCGGCACGTCGGTGCGGACGTTCTTGCCGATTTCTGCCGGATCGATATCGACATGGACCACTTGGGCCTTAGGCGCGAATCCGCTCACCCGCCCCGTGGCGCGGTCGTCGAACCGGGCGCCGATGTTCACCAGCAAGTCGCATTCGTCGAGTGCGTCATTGACGTGCTTGTGCCCGTGCATCCCCATCAAGCCGAGTCCGAGAGGGTGCGATTCGGGGAACGTGCCCAACCCGTGCAGGGTAAAGACGACCGGGATACCGGTCTTCTCGACGAATTCGGTGAAGAGATCCGTGGCGCCGCTGAGCAGGATGCCGTGACCGGCCATGATCAACGGTTTCTGCGCCTTCGCGATCGCTTCGGCCGCGAGTCGCACTTGGCGCATGTTCGGCATCGACGTCGGCTGGTAGCCGCGGCGCGACACTGTCATCGGATACTCGTATTCGTGCTTCTGCAAGAAGAGCGTCTTCGGGATGTCGATCAACACCGGACCCGGTCGGCCGGTCGTTGCGAGATGAAAAGCCTCCTTGAACGTCGGCGCCAGGTCCTCGATCCGCTGCACGAGGTAGTTGTGTTTCGTCACCGGGAGCGAGATTCCGGTGATGTCGACTTCCTGGAAGGCGTCCCTCCCGATCAGCGGCTGGATCACCTGCCCGGTGATCGCCACCAAGGGAACCGAATCGAGCATCGCGTCGGCGAGACCGGTGACCAGATTCGTGGCGCCGGGACCAGAGGTTGCCATGCAGACACCCGGGCGTCCCGTCGCCCGCGCGTAGCCCACGGCCGCCAATGCCGCCCACTGTTCGAAGCGGACCAGGACGTGATGGAACCCGGCACGGGGCAGCGCGTCGTAGAGCGGGATGACCGCCCCTCCCGGATAGCCGAACACCGTGTCGACGCCTTCGTCTTCGAGCGCTCGGCAGACGATTTCCGATCCGGTCAGCAGGGGCAGCTCGCTCCTGCCGTGTCCGTTCGCTGGCGCGGGTCCCGGCACTTTCGGCACTGCGAGCTGCGTGGTCGCCATCGTTGTTCCTTCCCTTGTCCCCCGACCGATCAGTCGGCGTACCGGATCCGACCGGAGCCGTGCCCTGGTCTCGGGCACCAAAACGGCCTCCCAATGGGAGGCCGACCCAACATCCTTGCTCATCGGTTCCGGCGATTCGCCGGCGATCTGACCTCCCTCAGCGCACGCGGCTCCCTACCGGGAGCCCCGTAAGTACGAGGCCCGCTACCGAGATAATGACAATGCTGAGCGCAATCGCGGTCATCTAACACACCGGTACGCGAAACGGACGGTCCCGCCTCTGCGCAAAATCCTAAGTGGACATCGCGGCTTTGTCAATCGGCTTCACGGCCACCCGTGCGAAACCATTGTCAACTATTCGTCTTCTTCCTCGTCAACTTCATCGAAATCGTGCCGGAAATGGCCGTTCTGTTGCGGGCATACGTGCGCCTCCGGCCCCATCGGCGCACCACACATCGAGCAGCGGGGACGACCTGCGGCGGCCACCGCGGCCGACTCCGCGCTGAGGTCTCGGGCCTGGCCGCGTGTCAGCCGGCAGGCAAAAGCGACGTCGCTCTCTTCCGGGCTGTTCATGTCATGCGCGACCACCACTATGCGGTCGGCGTCGTCGTCGTAGCCGAGCTCCATGCGCCCGACCCGAAACTGCTTGCGCGTCTCGCGGTCAAACTCGGTCAAACCGGGGGGATCCGGAAGCACCGGCCCGGCGTCTGGCAGTTGCTCCAGCATCTGCTCAAGCGCCATGCCGAGTGCCTGAACTTGCTGCTTCTCCATCCAGATCGCGTAGGTCTGGTCCTTCACGATCGCCAGCAGCCGAAATCTGCGCTGCCCCGGCTCACCGATGGCCTCGACCAGAATCCGCTCGGCGTCGAGATCCCCACCCATACGCTCGAAACACCTGTAGATTGCCGGAAATGCGGCGGCCAAATCCGTTCGTGAAGCTGCCGAAGCATAGCATGGGCGTTCTGTACCGACGCCCAAGCGCGACCGACTCGGTCGCCTTGGGGATTCATCCCATGCCCTATACTCGCCCGGGAGGACCGATCCTGTGAATGCAAGGCGATCGTGTGATCACCTCTGTTTCTGAGGCCGTGAGTCAGGACCAACCTGGTGTGATCCAGGACTCTATGGACGCGGTCGGGTCCCGCGGTTCTGCCAATCCGGAGTCGGGTGAGCGGCGCGACAAGTCGTCGATCACCCTTTCTGCGGTCAAGGCGGATCCCGAGGTGCAATCTCTGATCCGCAACGCCAACCGGAACCTCGGTGCGCTCGGTTACACCGAGCACGGCTTCCGCCACGTCGGGCTGGTAGCCAACATCGCTCGCAATATCCTCCGGCACATGGGCTTTGACCGTCGTCATCAGGAACTTGCCGCCATCTCCGGGTATCTCCACGACGTCGGGAACGTCGTCAGCCGCCACGGCCACGCTCGCACCAGCGCCCTCCTCGCACGGGAGATCCTCAACCGATTGGGCGCCGATTTCGAAGACACGGCGATCGTGATGGGCGCGATCGGCTCGCACGAAGATGAGGGCCACCTCGGGGACGCGGTTCACGCGGTCTCCGCGGCCTTGATCCTGGCCGACAAGTCCGACGTCCACCGCTCCCGGGTCCGCAACACGGACCCGACCGCGTTCGATCAACACGACCGCGTCAATTCCGCCGCAACCTCTTCTCGCCTGCACGTCGACGCCGAGGCCAAGGCGGTGACTCTGCAACTCGCGATCGACACCTCGATCGCTCCCGTGATGCAATACTTCGAAATCTTCCTCCCTCGCATGCTGATGTCCCGCCGCGCCGCGGAAGCACTGGGTTACAGCTTTCACATAACCATCAATGACGTGGTGGTGCTATGACGAACACCCGTCGCAGCGGACAACTCGGGCGGAACCGATCGTGACCGGCATGCTGCGCGGCTGGAAGGATTTCGACGTCCGCATTCTCATCGCCACCGTGGTGCTGATGGGCTTCGGGGCCATCACCATCTATAGCGCGAACGGCGGCGGAGCGTTGACTCCCTCCAATCTTGGCGTGCGCCAGGCCCTGTGGGGCTCGTTGGGCCTCGTCATCATGTTTGTCGTCTCCAGCATTGACTACCGCATCTTGGGCTCGCTGGCATGGCTGCTCTACGGTGCGGCAGTC
>DATFCF010000682.1:0-4094 GCA_035253445.1 Mycobacterium sp. | reverse complement strand
CGCCCTAGCTACTAGCGGTCGAATCCACACCATGTGTCACCTGCGGCGTGCACACCGCGGCCGCTTCGCTGGCTCGGAATGTGGCAGGCTCAGCGTTTGATCGTGAACTCATCGATCTGGTTGCCCTCATGGTCGATAGCGCGACCCTCGATGCGGTTCTCATAGACCAGTAGGTCGACGTAGTGGAACACCGACGCGCTAAACGCGGTGAAGTCCTTCCGGTCGGTGGGTCGGAGTTTCGATGCCCCGCCGGTGATGATGTGGGTGATCCCGTCGAGGGGCACAGATCGCTGGTAGTCGTGCTCGTGGCCGGCGAGTGTGAGGCGAACCCCGGCCTCCTCCCACAGCGGCAGCCAGCGTCGCTGGATGCTCGCGGTAGAGCCGTGGTAGCCGGCCGAGTACGTCGGATGGTGCATGACGGGAATGATCCAGGTTCCCGGTGGTTGGTCCTTAGCCAGCTCGCGCCGCAGCCACGCCATCTGCTTGGGGTCGCTGATGCGATTCGAGTCCAACCCGATCAACCGAACCGGTCCGATCTCCTCGACGTACCACGCCGAACTTCGCCCGAGCCGGCTCATGATCGCCTGCCCATCGCCCTCCTCGACGTCATGGTTGCCGAGTGTCGGGACGAGCACGGCGTCGTCGAGGGTCTCGGCAAAGGGCTCGTTCACCGACTCCTCGGTCAGGTCCGCGTCGCCGTCCGGATAGACCATGTCCCCGGTGATGGCGAAGGCGTCGTAGGGCATCCCGTCGCGTTCGGCCTCGATCTGCATCCGCTTCGCCGTGGCTCTCGCGGCCACGTTGCGCATCCCGGTGTCACCCGCAACCGCGATGCGGACCAGTGGCTCCTCTTCGATCGGCTCCGGCGGCTCGGTCGCTACGGGCGACCGCCGGTCCTGTGGTGACGGCGACGACGTCGACGAGAAGTCTGGAGACGCGACCACGAGGACGACGAAAAGGGCGCTCACCACGACTGCCGCAGCGATCAGCAATCCGCGCACCATCCGCCGCTGACTGCGTCGCCGGCGGCGTCCCGAGCGATCGGACATGCGTTGACGATAGAGCGATGCGCCAGGTCGCGATGACGCATTGGCCGAATTGAGCAGGTGGCTCGCTCGGATCAGAGGAGCGCTACGGAGCCCTTCGACCTGCCGTCAAGGGTTGACGCCGTGCTGCTGGAGCACGGGGATGGGGTCGACGGCGGCGCCGCCACCCGGGTGGATCTCGATGTGCAGGTGCGGGCCGGTCACGTTGCCGGTGGAACCGGTGTAGCCGATGACCTGGCCGGGATCGACCTTGTCACCCGGGCTTACGGAGATGCGGCTCTGATGGCAGTACCAAACGTCGGTGCCGTCTTTGAGCGTGACGATGGTGCGGTTGCCCCACGACCCGTTGTAGCCAGTCGACTTCACGGTGCCGGCAGCGACGGACACGATCGTGGACCCGGACGGGCCGGACATGTCCAGGCCGGAGTGCGTGCCGCTTGACCACATCGAGCTGCTGGCGCCGAACTGGGCCGACAAGCGATACCCGGCGACGGGGAGCACCCACTGGTTCCTCTTGAGCTCGTCGGCGCGCTGCTGCGTCTTCTTGGCGAGGTTCTCGAGAGCGATCGCGCGTTGGGCGACCTGCTCGCGGGCCTGCTTCTCGAGAAGGCTGCGATCGAAGTCACGGCTGACGTCGACCGCCGCTCCGGCGGCGCCGGCACTCGTGTAGTTGGCCGAGATGGTCTGGTAGTTGGCGCTCAGCACGTCCTTGTCGGTGTGCGAAGACGTGACCGAGGAGCCGATACCTGCCGCGACCAGCGCAAATGCGCCACCGATAGCAGGGGTAGGACGAATCTTCTTGCGACGGCGGATGGCAGCGCGGCGACTTCCAGTCGACCTGTGAGGGGTCTGCTGGCGTACGTCCAGTCGGCGTCTGGGCGCAGACGAACTCACGCAGGAATCCTCCGGGTAGGAAGCATGATTCGACGAGTCTATGGACGCTCGGAGTTACGTCAAAGCGAATAGAACGGGCATGCCGACTCGAATCAACTGTTTAGCGGACCCAGGTCGACCACATGTGAAGGCTCCCACGCACTTCTCCCAGAAGGACCATCGCCAAACTCATGAAGCAGGGCCGCGTCATGAACTACCGTCATCGTGAGTCCGGTGCTCGGTGCCTAGCATCATGGCCGGACTGAGCAATCAAGAACTTCTTGGTAAGTGGGGCAGCGTGACGAAGGAGCGGAGGCGCCTGCTCGTCGGCCTGGTGGCATCGGCTTTGATCCTGGTGCCGCTGGGCTGGTTCTGGCAGCAGAGCCTCCTGCCGTCGACCTACTCGGTCATGGACATGGGTTACGTCGACTACGGCGGTGGGCCGCGCGGATCCGGACACACCGGCCACAGCGGCACGAGTGTCAAGGAGCTGGTTGCTGATCCAGACCGTCCGGCTGACGTAAAAGTTGACCTCGTCGCGCGTCAGGGCAGGATCAAGCTCGCGTCGGGTCGAGAGGTCGATGGCTACACGCTGAACAGGGCCAGCCCCGGACCAAAGATCACCGCTACGCAAGGCCAGATGATGGAAGTGCGCGTCCGCAATGCGTCGGTTGAGGACGGAATCGCTCTCCATTGGCACGGGATCGATGTCCCGAACGCCGAGGATGGTGTGGCCGGCGTGACGCAGGATGCGGTCGGGGTTGGCGAGTCCCACACGTACCGATTTGTCGCCGAGCAGGTCGGGACGTACTGGTACCACTCGCATCAGGTCTCCCATGAACAGGTGATCGGAGGATTGTTGGCTCCGCTTGTCGTGCTCCCGAAGAAGGGAATCGAGCAAGACCGGGAGGTTCTCGGCGTGGCACACACCTACAGGGGCACCCGGACGCTGAACGGGAAGGAAGGCGTGATCCGAGAGCCTGCGGAACCGGGCGAGCGTGTGCAGGTGCGCATCGTCAACAGCGACAATGCCACCATGCCGGTATGGACCTCCACCGACTATCGGGTGCTGGCGATCGACGGTGATGATCTGAACGGCCCTACTCCGGTGACTGACCAGTTCCTCAACTTGCCGGCAGGGGGCCGAGCCGATCTCGAGGTCACGGTGCCGTCGTCGGGTTCAGTCCGCGTGCAGGTAGCCGCCGCAACGGCTTTTGTCATCGGGCCGAATGACCTACCCGTCCCGGCTCGGCCGGTCCGGCCGGACCGGGAACTCGAGCTCCTTGGCTACGGGAAGCCGGAGCCGTTGCCGTTCGACGTGACCAAGCCGGATCGCCGCTTCGACTTTGTCATCGGACGACGATTCGGGTTTCTCGACGGAAGGCCTGGGTTTTGGTGGACGATCAACGGGCATCGATTCCCCGACGTGCCGATGTTCATGGTGCGTGAAGGCGATGTGGTTCTGTTCCGTTTCGAGAACAACAGCGGCGAGGTGCATCCGATGCACCTCCACGGGCACCACGCCGTCGTGATCTCGCGTGACGGCAAGCCCTTGCGAGGGAGCCCGGTCTGGTACGACTCCTTCGACGTCAGGGATGGCGAGACCGTCGAGATCGCCTTCAAGGCTGACAACCCGGGTGTCTGGATGGACCACTGCCACAACCTTCCGCACGCCGCAGAGGGGCTGGTGGCTCACCTGATGTACGAGGGCGTTTCGACCCCGTACAAGATCGGCGGTGACGCCGAGAACGAGCCGGAGTGATCCTCGACTCACTCCCTACCGGTACTGGCAGGCGCAAGGCATGTGTCACTTGCGATGTCGCACACCCGTTGACATGCTCCCGGTATGTACATCGCCGGTGACGCCCTCGGTTCAGGCGAGCTGCTTGCTCACCCGGTCGCCGTCCTGGCCATCCCGGCGCTAGTCCCCGCCGTCGTCGTGGTGGGCGTGATCGTCTACATCGCCAAGAAGGACCGCCGCGAGGAACAGCAGGAGCGCGAACTGGCAAATGCCGAGCCGAGCACGACAAAAGTGAGCGGATGAACGGCCTGGCACACCGGGCCAGGCGCGGGGGGTCAGCATCGTGACGCTTGTCGTCCGGCCGTGAACCCGCAGGCACTGGTCTCCCACGGGTTCGGCGGGTCCACTGATCTGCCTATTCCGTTCGACTACGC
>DATFCF010000681.1:0-11863 GCA_035253445.1 Mycobacterium sp. | reverse complement strand
GGCATCCCCAGCGTATCGGCGGGTTTGAGCCGCGCGGCGGCCTGCTCGGCCGTGAGCTCTTCTGGCATGGCGTTCAGAGTAGGCGAGGCGGCGAGTGGCCACTTATGACACGCGATCCCTCAGAAAGTGGGCGATAACTGGCCACTCGGCGAAGCGCTAGAGCTCCTGCTGTCCCCACGGCGAGCCGTAGGCGGTCAGCAGCTCCAGGAACGGCACCGAGTCGAACGCCTCAGGACCGAGCACGCCGCTGCCCGACCACACGCCGTTGGACAGAAGCTCCAGCGCGACAACGGGATTGATCGCGGTCTGCCAGACCACGCACTGGTGGCCGTACTCGGCCATCGACCACTGGTTGTCGACGACGTGGTAGAGGTAGGTCGACCGGGGGTTGCCGTCCTTGCCGGTGCCCGTTACCCACAGCCCCGCGCACGTCTTGCCGTGCATCTTCGGGCCCAACGTCGCGGGATTCGGCAGGCACGCCGCCACCACGTCACGCGGACTGACCTCTACCCCACCGACTCTCACCTTGTCGGTGCGGTCGAGTCCGAGCTTGTGCAGGGTCTTGAGCACGTCGATGAACTCGGCGCCGAGGCCGTACTTGAACGTCGCCCGCTTGCATTTGACCCAGCGCGGCATCAGCAGCACTTCCTCGTGCTCGACATTGACACACTCGACGGGGCCGATGCCGTCGGGAAAGTCGAAAACTTCTGGCTCGCTGAAGGGTTGGGTGGTGAACCAGCCGCGGTCAGCCTCCCAGATCACCGGCGGGTTCAGGCACTCCTCGATGGTGGTCCAGATCGAGAACGACGGCGCGAACTCGTAGCCGTCGACGGTCAGGTTCGAACCGTCGCGGGTGCCAAGCTCGTCGATGTCGGAGAACAGATGATCGGCGGCGTACCGCGCGAACACGTCGGACAGGCCTGGCTCGACACCGATACCGACCAGAGCCAGCCGCCCGGCCGCGCGCCACTGATCCTCGACGGCGAACTGCTCGTCGCCGAGCTTGACGCCGGTCTGACTGTACGGATGCTCGGGGTGACGGTGCGACAGGCTCATCGCCATATCGAGATAGTCCGCGCCGCCGGCCAGCGCACCGTTGAAGATCGGCATCACGAACCGCGGGTCGACGGCGTTCATGACGTGGGTGATCTGGTGTCGCCGAACGAGATCGGCGACGGCCTCGGCCGATGTCGCGTCGACCTGCGCTGCCAAGAACCGCGCGTCGCCGACGGCGTCCGCGGCCTGCTTGGCCCGTGCTTCGTCGTAATCGCAAACGATGAGCTGATCGAAGAAGTCTCGGCGCACAGCGATCGAACACAAAGCCGATCCGACGCCACCGGCGCCTACCAAGAGGATTCGCATGCGCTAGACCGTACAGCCGGTCCACACTGAGTCATGCCCATACTGCATATCGAGCACGAGATCACTGATCTCAGCGTGTGGCTCGAGACATTCGAGCGTTTCGCGCCGGCGCGCGAACAAGCGGGCGTCCAGCGAGCCGACGTGTATCAGCCGGCCGACGACGCGTGCTACATCATCGTCGATCTGCACTTCGAAAGTGTCGACGCCGCAACGAATTTCCGAACATTTCTCACCGACGTCGTATGGGCGTCACAGGACACCTCCCCGGCGTTGGTCGGAGCCCCGACGGCACGGGTGCTGACCGAGGTGCGCCGATAGCTAGATGGCGACGCCCAGACGAGCCATCCCCCGCAACGTCAGGTTCGGCTTGTATTGCGGCTCGCCGTCCAACCGCGCATGTGGGAAGCGCGCGGTGACAGCGGACAGCGCGACGGCGGCTTCCAGCCGCGCCAGCGGCGCGCCGAGACAGAAGTGCGGGCCCTTGCCGAATCCGAGGTGGCGGAGGTTCTCGCGATCCGGATCGAACTCACCGGGACGGTCGAACGCCGCCGGATCGTGATGGGCAGCCGCCAGTAGCAGCATCATGATGTCACCTTTCGGCACGGTGGCCTCGCCAATTGTCATGTCGTCGGCGGCAATTCGGCCGATCAACTGCACAGGGGGGTCGTAGCGCAGGGTCTCCTCCACCACGACCGACACCCGCTGCGGGTCGGCGCTCAGCGCCGTCCACTGCGACCGGTTGCGCAGCATCGCGAGAATGGCGTTGGCGATCAGGTTCACCGTGGTCTCATGGCCGGCGACCAGCAGCAGGTTGCACGTCGCGACGATCTCTTCCTCGGTCAGCTGATCCCCGGATTCCTCAACGTGAACCAGCCCAGACATCAGATCGTCGCCGGGATTGCTGCGCCGACTTGCGATGAGGTCGCGCAGATACCCACGCAGCCACGTGGCTGCCGCCAGCATTTCGTCGAACTTGTCATGAGCTTGGCCGGTGAACGAGAGGATCGGGTCCAGCGCCGCGGCCAGCAGCGCCGACGCGCGACTGAATTGCGGTTCGTCTTCGATCGGGACGCCGAGCAGTCGGCAGATCACAGCGACCGGCAGCGGGTAGGCCAGGTCGGCGATGACATCAAAATGGCCAGTACGAGCCACCTTGTCGAGCAGCGCGTCGACCATCGCGGTGATGTCGGGTTCCAGCGCTTTGACGACCTTCGGCACAAACGCCTTGCTGACCAGCCTGCGTAGCCGCGTGTGATCCGGCGGGTCGAGGAACAGAAATCCCGGAGGACCAATCGGCCGGACTTCGGCGCCCTCGGCCAGTTCGCGCTGCGCAGCGGTCGACTTGATTCGATCACTGGCCGACGACGGATGGCGCAGCACCTCGTCGCAGTCCTGATACGACGAGAAGACGTTCAATGTCATTTCCGGCAGCTGCAATGGCCCCCGGTCCCGGATCTGCTCGTATGCCGGATACGGGTTGGCCCTGTTCGACGGGTCGAGAAGCTGCAGCAACAGCGCCTGCGAGTCTGCGGTGGTCGTCATCTTCTTATTGTGCACGCGTCGAGTAGTACTGGCCCAGGACGTGGTTGCGCAGCTCGTCGAACTCGCCCGACCTGATCGCCGCGCGGATCTGATCGACAAGTCTGATGACAAAGCGCTCATTGTGGATCGTGCACAGCGTCGCCGACAGCAGTTCCCGCGCCTTGAACAGATGGTGTAGGTAGGCGCGGGTGTAGTGGCCGCAGGTGTAGCAGTCGCAGTTCTCGTCGATCGGGCCGAAGTCGCGACGGTACGTGGCGTTGGTGATGTTGAAACGGCCGGTCGTCGAGTACACCGCCGCATTGCGCGCAACGCGTGACGGCGACACGCAGTCGAAGGTATCTGCGCCCGCCGCGACGGCATCGAACAGATCGTCGGGCTCGCTGATACCGAGCAGGTGGCGCGGCTTGTCCGCCGGCAGCTCGCTGCTGACCCACCCGACGATCGTCGCCAGGTTCTGCTTCTCCAGTGCCCCGCCGATGCCGTAGCCGTCGAACCCTCGCCCGTCCTCGCCGACGATGCAGGTCAGTCCGTGCGCGGCCTGCCTGCGCAGGTCCTCGTACTGGGCGCCCTGCACCACACCGAACAACGCCTGCGACGGTCGCTCGGGATGAGCCGTGGTCAACCGGCGGTGTTCGATCAAGCACCGAACCGCCCAGTCGTGCGTGCGCTGCACCGATCGTTCCTGGTAACCGCGGGTGTTGACCAGGGTGGTCAATTCGTCGAACGCGAAGATGATGTCAGCGCCGAGCCGGTGCTGAATCTGGATCGACACCTCAGGAGTGAACCGGTGCGTGGAGCCGTCCAGATGCGATCTGAAGGTCACTCCGTCGTCGTCGACATGGGCGAGGCGCTCCTTGCCTTCGGCGATGATGTCGTCGGCCTGCACCCGTGCGGTGTCCATCGCCAGCACCTTGCGAAACCCAGCACCCAGCGACAGCACCTGAAACCCGCCGCTGTCGGTGAATGTCGGGCCCGGCCAGTTCATGAAGGCGCCGAGTCCGCCTGCCTCGTCCACGATAGCGGGACCGGGCTGCAGGTATAGGTGATAAGCGTTCGCCAGAACAGCCTGCGCACCAAGCTCTTTCATGGTTTCCGGCAGCACCGCCTTGACGGTGGCCTGGGTTCCGACTGCGATGAAGGCCGGGGTGTGGACGTCGCCATGTGGAGTGCGGATCACCCCGGCGCGACCGAGCCGTCCGGGCAACTCTGCGTCAACGCTGAAAAATGGGTCGTCCACGTCGTAGATTCTGCACTGTGAAGATTCAATGGATCGGTGCCGCCGTGGCCGTCACCGCGATCGCCGGATGTTCGTCAGAACCACCGGAGTACCAACCTCCACCCGGCGCGCTGACCGCGGGCACCGCCCAGGTCACCATCAACGGCCAGGACACGGGCACCACCGAAACGGTGCAATGCACGTCGACGGGATCTCTGACCACGATCGATACCGGGGATCCGGCGTCAGGAGTCACGGCGATGGTCTCCAACGCGGAGGAGCTGACCGCCGAGTCGGTCAGCATCAACAACGTCGGCGGGTTCACCGGCAGCTACAACGCCGGACTGGGAGGCAACGCGAAGGTCGTCATGATCGGCCGGACCTACGACATCACCGGCACGGCCGACGGCTTCGACACCGCCAAGCCCAGCTTCCGGGCCGCCGGCACATTCGCGATCAAGGTGTCCTGCTAGCGCGCTCAAGCCCGGTGCCGGCCGCCGGTACTCCCTGCTGCGACTCGCACTCGATGCGTGCCGTTGCGCGCCGGGATCAACTGCGGTTCATCCGGCGGTGGCGCCGTCGCCGACATCGCCTTGAGGTGTTCACCTTCGATGTCGACGTTGGGTAACAGCCGGTCGAGCCAGCGCGGGAGATACCACGCCTTCTCGCCCAACAGTCCCATCACGGCCGGAATGAAGACCATCCGGACGACGAAGGCGTCGAACAGCACGGCGGCGGCCAACGCGAATCCCATTGCCTTCGCCACGGTTTCGGGTGACAGCATGAACGCGGCGAAGACCGAGATCATGATGACGGCAGCCGACGTCACCACGCGGCCGCCGTGCTGGAAACCGACGATGACGGCCGACTTGGCTCCTTCACGGGTGCGCGGCCCGTGGATGTACTCCTCCCGCATTCGGGTGACCAGGAACACTTGGTAATCCATGGCCAGGCCGAACACGGTGCCGACCAGGAAGATCGGCAGGAAGCTGATGATCGGCCCCGGGTCTTGGATCAGACCGAGCCAACCCTCCTGGAAGATCGCCACCGTGGCGCCGAAGGTGGCGCCGATCGACAATAGGAAGCCCAGCGTGGCGGTCAGCGGCACCAGCAACGACCGGAACACCAGCATCAGCACCAGGAACGCCAATCCGACCACCAGCGCCAGGTAAGGAACCAACGATTTCAGCAGTGCCGCTGACATGTCGGAGAGCATCGCAGTCTGCCCGGTGACCCCGAATTCGATACCGGTCCTATCAGCGAATGACGGTTCCAGGTCCCGGATCTCGTGCATCAGCGACTGCGTGTCCGGGCTGCTGGGGCCGGACTTCGGGACAACCATGATCATTGCGCCGGTGCCATCGGCGTTCGGCCCGGGCGGTGCCACCATCAGCACGTCGTCCTCAGCGGCGATGGCGTCAGCGAGCTCGCGATAGGCCGACGACGGGTTTGCCGCGCCGTCGCCATCGACGACCACTATCAGCGGGCCGGTGACGCCTTCACCGAAGCCCTGCCCTATGAGCTGGACAGCCTTCTTCTGGTCGCCGGTGGCCAAGTCCATGCCGAGCTCGAGCTTGGTGACCGGAACCGCGACCACGCCGAGCATGACCACTGCCGCCAGAAGGACCGGAATCGGATGTGCGACAACGAAACGGGCCCACCGCAGGCCGTTGCTCGGGACGGAGTCGGGCTCGTCGCCACGCCGCAGCCCGCGGATCCGCAGCGCGAAGACCTTGCTGCCGAACAGCCCGAGGAACGCCGGCAGCAGGGTGACGGCGGCGAGGACCGCGACGACGACCGTGAGGGCGGCGGTGTAGCCCATCACGGCCATCATCGGGATCCGCACGACCGACAGCGCGACGAGCGCGATGACGACCGTCAGACCGGCGAATACCACCGACGAGCCCGCGGTCCCCACCGCACGCCCGGCGGCATGGGCGCGATCGTGGGTGGAATTCAGTTCATTGCGGAATCGCGACACGATGAACAGGGAGTAGTCGATGGCCACCGCGATGCCGATCATCGAGGCGATCATCAGCGCCGACGCGTCCATGTTGACGAACGCGGTGGCGCCGGTGATCGACGCCACGGAGATTCCTACGCCGAAGATCGCGGTGATGATCGGCAGAGACGCCGCGACCACCGAGGCGAACGCGATGACCATGACGATCAGCGCCACACCGAAGCCGAGCATCTCGCTGGCGCCCTGCTGGGGTGGCTGCCCGTTGAACAGGGTCCCTGTGGCCTCGACCGTGAGACCGGTGTCCTTGCCTTGCTGCAGAACGTGTTTGAACGCGTCAAGCTGGCCTTTGTCGATGTCGACGAATTTCTGGTCGTAGAGGACGTCGATGTAGGCGATCGTGCGATCGGGGCTGAGCTGGGCGGCATGCGCGGGAGAGGTGACCGGGTCGACGATGGTTTCGGGTTGCACGACGTGGTCGAGGCCGCGCAGGTTGTTGACCAATTCGTCTATCCGCGTGATGTTTTCGGGCGTGTCAAGCGTCGTGCCTGCGGGCGCCTGGACGACGACCTTGGCGTTGGCCATTAGGTTCATGTCGCTTTGGCCGGGGAACTTCTCGTCCATCATCTGGTCGGCCCGCTCTGTCTCCGTGCCGGGCAGGTTGAAGTCCATCAGGAAGGGCTTGGCCAACGTGGTGCTTGCTCCGGCACCGACGAGCAGCAGGACCCAGACGGCAATCACCAACAGTCGATGTCGATAGGCAAATCGACCGACGCGGTACAAGAAGGTAGCCATGAGGAAAGCCTTTTTCAGTCGGAGGATGACGGTTGTGGAAGGCCTCTGCGCAGCTGCATGAAGCCATCGTGAACGGCCGCCACGAGAGATCGCCGCGTCGGTGGCGCGCCGGTTCCGCTGTTGGTGACATGTCGCTCGACGACGGCTCGGGCCACCGCCATGAACGCATGATGGACCAGGCGCGGATACAGGTCGTCGGCGGGATCCGTGCCTGTGCGCCTGCCGATCTCAGCCAGCATTGCGTTTGAGGTGGCGTCGTGAACCGCCATATGCCGGGCGATAAGCGCGGGATGTTCGGCAGTCAGCCGAATGATCGCCACAGTCCGATCGAATGCCCGCCCGGAGCCGACAAATCCGACCAGGATCGCTTCTAGCGAGTCGAGGATCGGTTCGGCGTCGTCGCGAGCGGTGAGCCCGTCGACCAGACCGCGGATCTCCCGCTCGGCCACGAACAAGATGGCGTCTTCCTTATTGGAGAAGTAGTTGTGGAACGTCCGCGTGGAGACGTCGGCGGCCTCGGCGATGGCCTCGGCGGTGGCGGCGTGGAGGCCGCGTTCGACTGCCAGGTCCAACGCCGCCTGGCTCAAGGCGTCCTTGGTCGCCAGCTTCTTGCGTTCGCGCAAACTGACAGTCATAGACCCAGGGTGGAGGTTTTTGCAGAATCGCGCAAGTTTTCCTTTTCCCGCAAGTTGGCAAAACCGGTCACCAGCGGTGACTCGCCGCGAACCGCGCAAGGCGGGCTGGCACACGTACCGACTCTCACCATCGGTGATCTCGCAATGTCTGGCGGATAGGTGAATTCGGGGCGGTTCGCAAGCCATTCGTTCCATTGCCCAGATGCCAAAGCGCCGACCCGCTGGCGAATTTTTCGCCCAATCGCACGCCCACGAGTAAGTCGCGCACCATACTGCTTGGGATGATCCGCCGATCTTGACGGATCACGACAACAAAAGGAGAACAGTGGTGAAGCGTGGATTCCTGGTCGCTGTAGGCGGCGCCGCGATCGTCATTGCAGGCCTGTCCGGCTGTGGTTCGGATGAAAAGAAGTCCGAGACTTCGGGGGAGACGTCTGCGGCCGCTACGGCGGAGGGCAAGTCCACAGTCACGATCGACGGCCAAGACCAGAACGTCTCCGGCACGGTCACGTGCGCGACTATGGGCGGCAACGTCAACATCGCGCTCGGCGGCACCGGCACTGCCTCTGGCATCGGCGCGGTGGTGAGTGAGGGCGATTCACCCACGGTGCAGTCCGTCGCACTCGGCAACATCAATGGTGTGAGCCTCGGTTACGCGCCCGGCACGCCGGGAGCCGAAGCGAAGGCCGAGAAGGATGACAAGACCTACAAGATCTCGGGAACCGCGACGGGGATGGACATGGCCAACCCGCTGCAGCCGGTGACCAAGCCGTTCGAGATCGAGGTCACCTGCCCGTAGTCAGGTATCCATAGTTCGACGTGTCGGCGGCGTCCCGGAAGGGGCGCCGCCGTTGTCGTGAAGGAAGGGCACATGTCCGACAAGTCATTTGCGACCTGCGTCGTGTTGTTGCATCCAGTCGGCGACCACGAACTGCAGGCCTGGTTTGACCGGGCCACCGGCGCAGCCCGGGAGATGTCTGGATTCAAGTCGCTGCGGCTGGCACTGACCGGTGGCGGGCTGCAGGCTGCCGTGGCCGCGACCTTCGACACAGTCGAGCATCTGCACACTTGGCTGGATACGGACCCGTTGTCGAATGCCGAAGGCGTGCTTCGTAAGTCGTCGGACCTGCTGGTCATCGAAGGCCACCGATTGCCGCCGGGCACGGCGGTGTTCCGCCACGACGTCATCGCGGGCCAGGCCGATGACTTCGTCGCCGCGCAGCACCAGATCGTGGCGTCGACGGCGCAGTACCCCGGCTACACGGGCACCGTTCTGCTGCCGCCGGGACCCGAGGATGAAGGCGAGCAGTGGACATCGATTCTGTGCTTTCGCACCGACGAGCAGCTCGGCGCATGGTCGAACTCCGACGAGCGGGCGCGCCAGCTCAAGCAGCTGCGGACGCATCTGACCGAGGAGTTCCGCACCCTGTCCGTCGATGCGCCTTTCGGCTCGATTCTGCGGTTTGACCGTGGCCGGCCGAAAGTCACTCCGCAGTGGAAGACCGCGATGCTGGTGTTGTTGGTGCTCTATCCGACGGTGATGCTGCTGTCGCGATTTCTCGGCCCGGTATTCAAGGACATGAACGCCGAGCCGTGGCTGTCGATGTGGTTGAGCCAGATCGTCAGCGTCGCCGCATTGACCTACGTGCTGATGCCGCTGGGCACCCGGCTGTTCACGCCTTGGCTGGATCCGGTCGACGGCGCACCGGTCAGGGTGTCGGTGTTGGGCGCGTTGGTGGTTATCGCGGGGTATGCGGCGACGCTATGGCTGTTCGCTGCGGTGCAATGGCTGGATTTCTGGAGACACGGCTGACCGTCAGGCCGGCAGCGTGTAACCGGCCGCCGACTGCCGCAGCTGCCAGATCTGCGCGGGACACAGCTCGTTGACGGCCTGGTTGATCAGGTAGGCGCCCTGGTAGTAGTCGGCGGTGTGGAAGTCCGCCTTGACCTGGTCGACGAGCTGCGCGTAGCTCATCTTCGCCGCCACCCGGTCGCAGATGCTCTGCCCGTAGCCGATGGCCGCCTCAGCGTTAGGGAAGTTGTAGCCGGGCCGCACGTGCACGTTGACCAAGTAGGCCACGACGTCGGCGTTGGCGGCGGGCGCGGCGACCAGTGCGGCCGTCGACAACATGCCTGCGAAAAGGGCGCCTGCTAGCGACTTCATGGCAAGTAACCCTACTCCCGCGCCGGCCGCCCTACGCTAAACCCATGAGGCTCTTGGCTGCCGCTGCGCTGGCTTGTGGATTCGTCGCCGCACCGATGTTGAGCGCTCCGAATGCATCGGCGGTGCCAGGGTGGTGCGACGGCGCGGACTGCGTCCCCTACGTGGATCGCGGTGCCGCGCAAGGAGAGGCGTGCACGCAGAACACCCGCTACAACTTCGGCATCGACGCGGCGGGCAATACCTTGGCGTGCAGTTCGACAAGCCAGTGGATCGCGTCGCCGCCGCTGGTCGGTATGCGGACCTTGCGGTCACTGTGCGGTGCGGAAACCGGTGTGGCGCAGTCGCCTGACGGCGTCCCGCTGAGCTGCATCGACGGCGCCTGGACCGCGGACTACAGCGCGGCTTTTTATCAGCGCTAGACGCCGCTAGCGGCGTTGGTGCTCCCACACCGACGTGTCATGGTGCACCGGGCGTCCGTGTCCCGGCAGCAGGTGCGCGACAGGCAGTTGCTCGAGCAGTGTCGGCCAGATGCGAGCCGCGGCGGCTGCGGTTGGGGTTCGGGGCCTTGAGCCGTTGAGGTAAGTGATTGTCTTGGCGGGCAAGAAGATTCGAGACTCGTAGCGACGCGTTAGTTCGGCCGCGCCAGCGACGTGGTCGCTGTGGCCGTGAGTGGCGACGATCGCGTGGATCGGGCCGTCGAGCCTGTCGAGGTACGGCGCCACGTCGTCGGGGGGCTGCGGCAGACCGGCGTCGACCACCACCGCACCGCCGTCCTCGGTGCGGATGACGTAACAGTTGAAGATCCACCGCGATAAGCGGGGTGACACCGAGTTCCCCTAGCTCCTCGACGACCAGTCCCACGCAATGGAGTCTGCGGCAGCGCGTGCCTTCCCACCAAGCCGGGTACACAAGCGTAGAAAGGAGCGGACCATGACGAATGACGATTCAGCCTCGACGCACGCCACGGTGATCACCGACCGTCCAGAGCGGTATGGCAAGCAACTGGCGTCTCACTTGGGTCGCCGCAACGGCGGAGAGTGGTCGGAGATCACCTCGACCGGATGGATCGATCTCGGCCGCGGCCGCGCCACCATCACCGCCAAGGAGGACCAGTTGCAGCTGGATATCACCGCGCCGTGCGGTGAACTCAGCCGGCTGGAAGAGGTCGTCGGCGGTCACCTCGTCCGGTTCGGTGAGAAGGACGAGCTGGCCGTGGTGTGGAACCGGGACACGGTCAACTCATGATGAAGGCCGCTGCTGCCGCCGCGTTGCTGTTAGCCGGCGCGTTTGCGTCGATGATCCAGGCTCCGAGTGCGCTCGCCGACCCCGCAGCCGACTTCTGCCGAGATATGGCGGGCGTGGGCTATACCGGCGACTGCGCGACGATCGTGAAACTCGCCAAAGGCGTGTGCGCGCAATACGATCGCGGGCTTGACTTGGAAACCGTCGTGGCGACGGTGGATGCGGCGACGAAGGACCAAAGCCTGTCCAACTACGTAATGGCCGGCGCTCCGCTGTACTTCTGCCCGCAGCACGACAAGACCTGAGTTCGCTTGGCGGGCCGAAGCCGGCGTCGCTCGAGGCCGGAGTAGCCCTTGGTACCGCGCACTTGCGGCTGCCCGTTGAGGCTTCGAGCCAAGGCGAGTCACAGCGGTCACATGGGTAACCGCTCCAGAGGACCATGGCGGTCAGGATTGTGATATCGCATGCGCTATCACGTTTGGAAAGGCATCGTGTCTGCCATCGCGGTGCTGATGTGGCGGTGTGACGTCAGCGCCGACGCCCGACGGGACAGCCTGGCCTTCGAACCAATCGGCAACTACTGCAAGGGAAAAGGTCTTCACGAGTTGTCGAAAGCAGTTGTCTCACCAGCAACGATGGCGAGGACAATATGGCGGTGGCGGAGGGATTTGAACCCTCGGACGGGGGTTACCCGTCACACGCTTTCGAGGCGTGCTCCTTAGGCCGCTCGGACACGCCACCGCGTGGCAGCTTACCGATGACCAAGGTGACAACCCAAACCGTGCTCGATGCTCGGCGCGCAAGCGCTCATCGCTGCTTGGCAAAAAACGCCTCCAGCGGCGCCGCGCACTCGTCGGCAAGAACTCCCCCGCGCACTTCCGGCCGATGCGTCAGCCGCCGATCGCGGACCACGTCCCACAGCGAGCCGACCGCCCCTGTCTTCGGCT
>DATFCF010000680.1:0-16692 GCA_035253445.1 Mycobacterium sp. | reverse complement strand
GTTGAATGAAGTCGGCAAGATTGCGTCCGATGGTGGACACCGAACCGTGCGAGTTGCCGAAATGGAACGACGCAACGCCGTTGGCGGCCGGGCTCGGCTGCGTCGCACAGCGCAGGCTGATCATCAGGTCGGCGCCAACGGTATTCGCCGTCGCCGCACGTTCCGGGTCAGACGGGCTGCGGTTCGCCGGGCGGGACTGGAAGGTCTCCATACCGATGGCCGTCATCCGGCCTTCGAGTCGGCTTGCCAAGTCCCACAGCACATCTGCCTCACTGATCGGGCCGTCCGGGCCCTGCGTGATCAGCCCGTGGTCGGCTCCGCCGCGGCCCGGATCGATGATGATCCGCTTACCCGATAGGCGCGGTCCCGACCGGCGAACCAGCTCCTCCTCGCGAATGGCGTGCGGAGAACCTCCGGTGACTCGCGAACCCAGAAAGTACAAGGAGCGCAACGTTTCCGGACCACAGATACCGTCGGGATACAGCCCGTACTCGCGCTGATACGACATCAGCGCATTGTGCGTTTGCAATCCGAAGTGGCCGTCCACCAGACCGGTATAGAACCCGATGTCCTGCAACCGAGCCTGCAGGGTCGCGACATCGTCGCCGTACATCGGCGCGCCGAACTGGTGGTTGAGTGTGCGTGCGCCAAGGCGATACGACGCTTCCTTCAGCGCGCGATAAGTGGCTGCGCCGACGATTCCGTCGACGAGCAATCCGCGGTGCTGCTGGAAGGCGCGCACTGCATGGTCGAGATCGTCGTCGAACACGTCTACGGCGACGTGCTTGCCGGTAGTCAGATCCGCATCGGGGCTGTCGGTCAGCCCCAACGCTGCAAGTGCCGCCCGGATCTCGGTGACCGCACCCCCGCGGTCACCGCGACGCAGACTTGACATACGCGGCCTTTCGGTCGGTTGTCAGCGGTGATATGGCGCTGACGAAGCAAAGACAAGCTAGGCAGCATTGTCTCAGACGGCGCCGTGATTCGGGAAAACCCCAGGCCGATGTGAGACCGCCCGATTTCGGCGTTAGACCACGTCAGCGAGTTCGCGCAGCAGCGCTGCCTTGCCTTTCGCCCCGACGATTCGCTTCACCGGCTTGCCGTCCTTGAACAGGATCAACGTGGGGATCGACACAACTTGAAAATCGCGGGCGGTCGCGGGATTTGCGTCCACATCCAGCTTCGCCACCGTCAGTGCGCCGGCCTTCTCGTTGGCGATCTCCTCCAGCACGGGAGCGACCATCTTGCACGGGCCGCACCAGGTGGCCCAGAAGTCGACCAGCACAGGTGTGCTGCTCGTCAGCACGTCGTCGGAGAACGAGTCGTCGGTCACAGCAACTGTTGCAGTGGTTTCGGCCATGGGTGTGCTCCTATCGGGTTGGTGTCTCGGTGGTCTCATCGCTTGGGCCAGAACCGATTTCGGCCAGCCAACGCTCTGCGTCGATGGACGCCGAACAGCCGGTGCCCGCGGCGGTGATGGCCTGTCGGTAGGTATGGTCGACGAGATCTCCTGCGGCGAACACGCCCTCGATCGAGGTGCGTGTGCTGCCGCCTTGCACCTGCACATAGCCCGCGGGGTCGAGCTCGACCTGGCCGCGCACCAACTCGGAGCGGGGGTCGTGGCCGATCGCGACGAACACCCCGGTCACCGGGAGCTTGGATTCCTCACCGGTGACGGAGTTGCGCAGGTGGACACCTGTCACCTTCGGACCGCCCTCGATCGCGGTGACGTCGGTGTTGGTCAGGAAGGTGATCTTCTCGTTGGCGCGCGCCCGCTCGAGCATGATGCGAGAGGCGCGGAACTCGTCGCGGCGATGGATGATCGTGACGCTGCGGGCGAAGCGCGTCAGGAACGTCGCTTCCTCCATCGCCGAGTCGCCGCCGCCAACCACCGCGATGTCCTCGTCGCGGAAGAAGAAGCCGTCGCAGGTGGCGCAGGTGCTGACTCCCATGCCGAGCAGTTCCTCTTCCCCGGGCACACCGAGGTGCCGGGCCGCCGCACCCATCGCGAGGATGACGGCGCGGGCCTGATGGGTCTCGTCACCGACCGTGACGGTCTTGATCTCGCCATCGAGGGAGACGGCCTCGACGTCCTCCATGCGCAGGTCGGCGCCGAACCGCAGCGCCTGCTCGCGCATCTCGTCCATCAGTTCGGGCCCGGTGATGCCCTCGCGGAATCCGGGGTAGTTCTCCACCTCGGTGGTGGTCATCAGGGCGCCGCCGAACTGGCTACCTTCGAACACCAGCGGCGTGAGCTGTGCACGCGCGGCGTAGATCGCGGCGGTGTATCCAGCCGGTCCTGAGCCGATGATGATCACGTCGTGAATGGACGATGTGGCTGACATGCGAGCCTTTCTGCTGCGGCACGGATACAAACACCAGGGTAGGCCCGGGTGTTCCCGGAGGGTTGAAGGACAGATTACGGACGAGTGACCACAGTGTCGGCAAGCAGGCCGGTGTGGGCTCTACTGCAATTGGGCTCGACCACCAGCGCCAGGACCGTCGTGGGCGTCTCACCGGGTACCAGCATCAGCACCGCCGGCCGCCCGAACATGTCGAGGGTCCGCGCCCCGAGCACTTTCGTCTGATCTGAATAGCCGAGTCCGGCGAGGCAGGATGCGCGTCGTTGCGGGTCGGTGAGCGGCCCGTAGTCCGGGCTGACGGACAGCAACCCGACGATCTGCGAATCGGACAGCGGGATGGCCGGCGGTGGGCGCGACACGGTGATGCTCTCTGCTGTCGGCCCGGCAGAGAGCCTCGGCGCAGGATCGCGCGTGAGCATCAGACCGCCGCCGACGACGCCCGCGACGGCCGCAACGATCCCGACGATCAATGCGAGCAACTTCGGTCGGGGGAGCGGATGCGATGCGGCGTGGGCGGCCGGCGCCGCATCGGCCCGCAGCGCGGCGCCTATCCGCGCTGTCACCGCCGCAGGCACGTCGGGTGCGGAGTCCGCATCCGTCCCCAGGTGGGCCAGGTCGCGGCGGACGCGGTCGATCGCGGCAGGGTCGGGTTCCTGGCCCGTGCCGCTGCCCATCGCTGCTCCCGCCGATCGTCCGATGACGTTAGCCAGTCTCCATCACGAAGGGTTGGACGGCGACGAGGCGGTCGCGGTTCCGTCGTCGGTCACCGCGAAATACTCGAGTGCCTCCGCGAGTTTGGCCCGGGCCCGCGAGCAACGGCTCTTCACAGTGCCCTCGGCGACGCCGAGCATGCGGGCGGTCTCGGCCACCGAATAGCCCTGCATGTCCACGGCGACGACGGCGGCACGCTGTTCGACGGGTAGGCGCATCAGCGCACGTTCGACGACGATCGCGGTGTCCACCCGCGGCGTCGGGTCGCCGATGTGACAGTCGTCTTCGAGCAGGGCGGTGGTCGGACGCGACTTGTGGCGCCGCAACCGATCCAGGCAAGCATTCACGACGATGCGGTACAGCCAGCTGCTGACCGCTGCGTCGTGGCGGAAGGTGGGCGCAGTGCGGTGGGCCGATAGCATCGCGTCCTGCAGCGCATCGGCCGCGTCGTCGGGGCTGCGGCTGGAGATCTTGGCCAGCCGGTACAGCTGACGTTGGTGGCGGTAGAACAGCTCCTCGAAGGCATACCGATCGCCGGCGACATGTGCGGCGAGCAACTCCGCGTCGGTCCGTCCACCGTCCGCATAGAAGCTCCCCACAGCCGAACACTAAACGGCGCCAGGGGTGCTGACTGACACAAGTTTGCCGACTTGGGGATAGCGGGCTAGGACGCGCCCTTCAGCGTGACCTCGGCGATGTCGGAGCGGCTCTCGCCGTTGACCTGACCCAGCGTGGAAACCCACACCAGCACGTTGGACGTCGGTGTGGCGTCGTCCACCTTGATGGTGTTGGAGCCCGGCTTAAGCGTGGTGGCCGGCGTCAGCACGGTGGTGTCGTTCAGCGACGACGGCGTCGGCGTCTGCGAGGAGCGGATCTCGACCGCGGTGCCGGTGCTGTTCAGGTCGATGGTGACCTCGCCGATCTTGGTGGGCTGCGACAACCGCAACATCAGCCCGACGCCGTTCTTGAAGTTCGGGAACGGCACCGGATCGGTGTAGGTGTCGATGGGCCACACCGTGGTCGAGCTTCCGTCGATCGCCTTGCTGGCCTCGTCGGGCGCGTCGGCCTCACCCTCGGGCGAAAACACTGTGGCGCTAACGGGTTTCACGGTGTTGCCGCTGGAACCGTCGTCTGACTCGGACGACGTCGACGGCGCGTTCAGGCCAAGCTCGTCACCGCCGAGCCCGTCGCCCACGTCGCCGAAGATCCTGCTCAGCACCGACGCCAGCACGATCAACGCAACGATGACGATGGCGCCGCCGACACCCAGCCCGATCAGCAGTCCCTTGCGGCGACGCGCCTGGGACTCGGGATCGGTGGCCAGCGCACCGCGGAACCGTGACGGTGCCGGTTCGGGTTCGTCGACAGGGGCGATGAGTTCGGTGCGGTCGGCGATCGCGGTGGCCTGCTGCAGCAGGTTCAGCAGCGTCGGCGCACTGCGGATGCCGCCACCTTCCTGCACCGCCCGCGCGGCCGCCGCAGAAATCTGGAACGGGATGTCGCGGTCGACGGCACGGGGTTCGATCGGCTGGCCTGCGGCGTCGAGTTCGGCGGGCGCCAACCCGCTGCGCACCCCTGACTCCGGCAGCGGCCACCGGTTGATCAGCAGCGCATACAGCGCCCCCCCGATACCGCGGATGTCGTCCTCCGGCGTGGCGTCCGGCATGGTGGCGGGGAAGGCGAGCGCGACGTCGCCCTCGATGCTGACCCGCACCCGGCTGGGGTGGTCGATCGACAGTGCGACCCCTGAGCGGTGCGCGGCTTCGGCCGCCGCGGCCAGCGACTGGATGGCGCGGGCACCACCGATCGGCGACGGCGACGTCTCGGCCACTTCGGGCAGCGATCCGCCGCGGATCCACTCGGACACCACCAGGCCGCCCGACCCCGTGCTCGCGACATCGAGCACCCGGGCCACGCCGGGCATGTCGATGCGGCTGAGCTTCGAGGTGCGCGACAGGATCTCCTGCACCTGCGCGTCGGGCAGCGCGGCGTCCGGGTCGACGAACGTCAGCGCCACCTGACGGTCCAGCGCAGTGTCCAGCGCCTGCCAGAACTGCAGGTTCGGCGGGCCGCCGTGGAACACCAACAGCCGGTACCGGCCGCCCGTGATCGTGGCGCCGGGGATGAGGTGGACGTCTTCGTCCGAGGTGGCCGCCTCGATCGGGGGCTCCCTCGGGACATCGAAGGGCAACGATTCGCGGGTCGGATCACCGCCGTAGTCCGACGGCGGGCGGCCGGACACCGGCATGGGCGTGGTGCCGTTGGTCGCCGCGGGGGACTCCTCCGCGGTATCCGGCATCGCCGGCACGTCGCGATCGAAATCGTCGGCAGGCAATTCGTGGTCGAAATCGTCGGCAGGTACGTCGGGCTGAAAGTCGTCGGCAGGTACGTCGGGCTGGAACTCATCGGCTGACGGGCGGGGGATCTTCGTGGTCGCCGTGCTGTCGGGGCCCGTCGCGGAGCTGCCCGCGGGTTCGTCGGTCACCGCTGGTCCTTTCCGCGTCCACTCCCCGGCAACCCCTGCCGGGGCCTCGCGCCGGGCGGACGTCGGGACGTGACGCTGCCGTGACGCGAACGAATTCCTCTGATCAGCGTACGTGAGGGGGCTACCGGGCCGTGGCCGGTCTGGCTGCATAGTCGCAGGCACGGCTATCGCCGGGCCGCGACCGAGACGCCGTCGCACGGCGGCCAACGCGGCCTGGGCGTCGGGCACCTGTGCGGCCAGCATGACCCCGGCGGTAATCGGCACCATGATCACCCCGAGCACGCACAGCCGCAGCAGCGAGCCGGCGCCGCCCCAGTTGCGGGTCAGCGACTCCAACCCCAACAGCTGGTCGACGATGTGCGCGATCAGCCCGGCGATCATCGAGGCCGCGATGGTCACGAGGATGGTCCGCACCACTTGCAGGCTGATGAGGCGACCGCCCGGCGGATTGAGGTTGGCGCGTAGCAGGAAGTATCCGACCGTCGCGCCGGCAAGGAATCCGAGGCCGTTGGCCAGGCCCAGGTAGCCGGCCACCAGCTCCGGGTCGTCGGTCATGTACGGGGCGGCCAGCGACGCCGCGATCTTCACGATGGTGATCACGACGATCAGCACGATCGGCGTCCACGGCTGCTCGCGGGCGTAGAACACCCGAAGCTGAAGTAGCACAAGGGCATACGGAATCAGCGTGAACGCCGACAAGGTGATCGCCATGCCGAGGTAACCCGCGTCGACCTCGCCGAAGTTGCCGTAGGCGAACAGCGCGCTGCCGATCGCCGGGCCGCCGACGGTCATCATCGCCACGATAGGAATCAGCGTCACCATGGTCAGCCGGGTGGCCAGCGACAGGTCGGCCATGACCGCAGGGGTGTCGTCGGCCGCGGCGTTGCGGCTCAACCGCGGCATCACGACCGTCAGCACCGTCACGCCGATGACGCCGAACGGCAGCATCAGCACCAGCCACGTGTAGGTGTAGATCGCCGGGCCGGAAGCTGCGGCGCCGCTGGCGATTTGATTGCCGACGATCAACCCGATCTGGCTGATCAGCACGTAGAGCACCATGGCCGCCGCCATCATGCCGAACTTCTTGAGGCGCGCGTCGATGCCCCAAAGCGGGCGCAGGCTGATCCGTTCGCGGCGGATGGCGAACAGCAGCACCGCGGTTTGGGCGAACACACCCAGAGTGGTGCCGATGCCGAGCACCAGCAGCTTGGCATTGCCCATCTCGACCGGGTCCACGGAAAGCTCGCCAGGGACAACGAGATACAGGCCCAGCGTCGCGATGGCGACGACGTTGTTGACGACCGGTGCCCATGCGGGTGGCCCAAACACATTGCGGGTGTTCAGGATTGCCATGAACACCGACGACAACCCGTAAAACAGCACCTGCGGCAGCAGCAGGTAGGCGAACGCGGTGGTGAGCGGCCGGTTCACCAGCGGGTCGCTGCCCAACATCAGGTCGACGAGCAGCGGGGCGGCGGCCACCGACAACACGGTGGCGACGAGCAACAGCGTGGTGGCCAAGGTGAACAGGCGCCGCACGAAGGCGGTGCCGCCGTCGGGGTCGTCGCGTTCGGCGCGGGCCAGCACCGGCACGAAGATCGCCGTAAACGTCGCTTCCAGCACCAGCGCTGCGATCAGGTTGGGCAGCTGGTTGGCCACCGTGAAGGTACTCGACAGCGCCGCGCCGAGAATGGTGGCGAGCAGCACGATGCGGGTGAACCCGGTGATCCGGCTGACGAGCGTGGCCAGCGCCATGCCCCACGACCGCGACACGACCGCGGCATCGGACAGTTCAGGGCGGCCCGCTCGCCGGCTTGGCGCCGGGCCGCGGGGAATCCGTTGTGGCGGCGGCCGAGGCATGCGACGCGTCTGCGGCGGAGGTGGCGTGCGCGGGGGAGGGGAGTGGCCAGAGGGGACGCGTCCCGGTGGCATCGGACCCATCGGCGGCAGGGGTCCGCGCGGGGAGCTCATGGCTTCTCACCGTCGGTGGTACCGGCCGAACCATCCCTGCCGGATGGCGTCATCGCCCCCGCGTCGTCGGCGTCCTTCGCATAGGCCATCGCGACGTCGATGGGATCCGGCCGGTCCAGGTCCGCGCGGTCGGGCTGACCGCGGAACCGGTGCCACAGCCGTCGGCCGGCCAGCAGGACCAGCACTGCACCCGCCGAAAGGGTGATGAAGAACAGCACTTTGCCGTAGGCGTTGGAATGCACCGAAAGCCGCACCGGCTCGCCGAGCGGAAGGCCGTCGGCGGTGCGGAGCGCGACATCCACCGCAACACGCTGGGTGAAGTGCACCTCGATCGGTACCCGCAGTGGCAGGAAGCCCGGTGGCAGCTGGATCTCGCCCATGTCGGTGACCGACATCCCGGGCGGCGCGTCGACTTCGAGCCGGACCCGGATCGGCACCGGAAGGTCGTTGCGCAGCGCCAACGGCAGCGGGCTGCGCTCAGTGGCCAGCGTGTACGAGCCACCCGGATTGACGATGGTGACTGCACCCAGTAGGTCGTTGACCGTGCGGCCGACCGTGGTAAGACGTTGCTGAGCAAGCCCGTTGCGGGCGTCGGGCGGCACGGATTGGCTCAACGCCCGCAGCATGTCCTCGCGCAGCGGCGCGGTGTACTGAGCGCCGGTCAGCCCGGTGCGCTCGTCGGTGGTCAGCGCCGCCGTGAACGCCCACACCCGGGCGGTGACCGACGAAATGCCCGAAACGACGCCGTCGTCGAAACGCCCCCGCGGGTTGCCGATGTCACCGCCGGGCAGCGGTGCCATGGCCTGCCGCGGTACGGCGTTGCCCTCGGCGATCACCGCCGCCAGCGGCCGCGGCACCGCAAGGCCGGCGTGGATCGCGGTCGCCACTGCGGTGAGGATCGACTGCGCGTCCTCGGGTTGGAGGCTCCACGACAGTGGCGGCATCAGGATCTGCGTGCGTGGCTCGGTGCCGGGGTGCAGGCCACGCCAGAGCAGCGAGCCCAGCGCGTCCTGCCGTCGCGCCACCGCCGAATCGTGTTTGAGCGGGATGTCCAGTGAGGGATCCAGGTACGACGGCGATATCGGCTCGGTGCCGGCACCGGCGAGGGCCGCTCCGACGGTCGGGTCGAATGGCATCGCGACGACTTGCGGGGTGTAGCGCACCGGTGTCACGTCGGCGGTCGCCGGCTCGCCGGTGGCCGAATCTCCTCCGCCAGAAGGTGCGGACCTCACACCGGGCAAGTTGGCGGCGCCGATCGCCACGGTCGGTCCCTGCGCCGAAAGCAACTCCACCGCCGGCCCGGTCACCGGTCCGTCGCCGACGAGGCTGGCGCCCCGGATCGACGTGACGCCGAGGATCTGGTCGACGATGTCGCCGACGCTGTTGGTGGCGATGGCGTTCAGCCCGTGATCGCCAACGCGGTCCAGCGCGTCGAGGTCGGCCTGCGCGTAGGTGGTCGGCGCGACACACATCCGCTGCGCCAGCGCCTTGAGCCGGTTGAGCCACCCGACCGCGGCGTCCTGGCCCGCGCCGGGATGCGTTGGCGTGCCGGGGCCGGCGTCGGGCGCGTCGTTGACGACGTAGCCGCCCGTCATCGCGTTCACGGTGACCAAAAGGTCGGGGTCGATGGCCAGACATAGCGCGCCGGCGACTTCGCCGCCGGGGTCGACTTGTGGGCTGGTCGCGAAGTCGACCGCGGATAACAGTGTGTCGAGTCGCCCGCCGGGCGCCAGTGACGTCGTGAGATCGTCGTCGATCAGCCGAACCGGTGTGCTTCCGCCCGGTGCGCCCGCCGCCAGCCGCGGCCGGTCGGCGATCGGCCAGAACATCGTGAGCCGCACCGGTTTGGACGTGTCGGGCGGCACGACCGACGTCAGCGTGTCCGCAGCGGACTCCGCACCCGAGTCGGGCGGCACGCCGAGCACCGGCAACAGGAAGCGAGCGTCGTCGAGACGGGCCGGCTCGCCGTAGTCGGGAGTGCCGTTGACGTTGACCATCACCGGGTACACGCCGGGCCGTTCGATATTCAGCGACGATAACTCCGCGGACCGCAGCGGGTAAGCAAGCGTGAACGGAACATCTTGTCCGCGAAGCAATTCCGGTGCAAGGGTGATGAAGTCGGCAACCGGCTCGAACTGGTCGACGTTGCCGGCGAGGTTGGTGCGCAGGCCTGCCGATGCCGTGACGTCGGCAGCGTGCTCGAGACGGACCATGACGTCGCGAACCGGACGATCGCCGACGTTGAGCACCGCGCCGGTGACAGTGACGATGGGTTCGCTGGTGGTGGTGACCACTTCGGGGGTGACCCGGTCGATGCGCACCTGAAGGAAGGGCACCGCCCCGGGCTCGCCTGCGGCGGCGCCAGGCATGACCGGGGCGACGATCAGCGCCAGCAGCGCAACGGCGGCGAAGAGACGAGGAAGCACCACGCGGCACTTCCTGCGGCCTTTCACGGCCCTTGTCCGCAGCCGTTCGCCCGCCGGCCGGGCTCTAATCCCCCCCGGTCGCCTCGCTCCGCCCCCAGAGACGGTTGTGCGGATTCGTCTGGACGACGGTTACGGGAGTGAGAGTGCGTCTGGGCCCGCCGCCGCGGTGACGTTCGGGGCAACGGCGGCAAGGAGGACGGCCCGTCGGTGTGCAGCTTGTCGATCAGGTCGCCGGCCACCTCGGCGAGGCGGCGTTCGTCGGCGTAGGCGAGCCGGGACGGCAACTCCTTGAGCGGCACCCAGGCCACCTCGCTGACTTCGACGTCCTCGTCGGAGAGCTCACCGCCGAGAAAACGCATCAGATAATGGTGCACGGTTTTATGCACGCGGCGGCCCTCGGTGACGAACCAGTAGTCGATGCTGCCGAGCGCGGCCAGCACGCTGCCCTGGATACCGGTCTCCTCGGCAACCTCGCGAATCGCGGTCTGCTCGGCGGTCTCACCGAGTTCGATGTGCCCTTTGGGCAGCGACCACAGCATCCGGCCGCGCCGGTCGATACGTCCGATCAGTGCCGCGACCTGGCCTTCCTTCGGTCCGTCGAGGCCGTCGATGACCAACCCGCCCGCCGACGTCTCGTGCACGGTGCGCAGGCGATCCGGCGCCCGTCGCGGCCGCGACTTCTGGGGTTTGGGCTGGCCGCCTGGTTGTTCCTTCTTGACAGGCACAGCGATGTTGTTGCGGTGTTCGGTACCGGCTTCGGGCGGACCGGCCGCGCGTCGGCCGCGGCGCCGCCCCCGGCGCCGTCGTGGTTTGGCCTGTTCGCCGTCCGACACCCAAGCGATAGTAGCTGCCACCGAGATTCGCTCCCGCCGCACTCGCCGGTCGCTACTCACCCGTGACCATTAGGCTCATCGAACGTGCCCGACTCAGCTGCTGACGCCGAACTGCTGGCCCGCGCCGCGGTGGCCCTCAACCGGCATGCCGATGTGTTGCGTGATCTCGGCGCGGTGTTCGCTGAGGCGGGTCACGAGCTGTACCTCGTCGGCGGCAGTGTGCGCGACGCGTTGCTCGGCCGGCTGACCGACGAGGGCGACCTGGACTTCACCACCGATGCCCGCCCCGAGCAGCTGCAGAAGATGCTGCGGTCGTGGGCCGACGCGCTGTGGGACACCGGCATCGAGTTCGGCACCATCGGCGTCGGCAAGGGTGACGTCCGCTTGGAGATCACCACCTTCCGTGCCGACACCTACGACCAGGTGTCTCGCAACCCGCAGGTGCGGTTCGGTGACAATCTCGACGACGATCTGGTGCGCCGTGACTTCACCGCCAACGCGATGGCGGTGCGCATCACCAAGGACGGGCCTGCCGAATTCCACGATCCCCTAGGCGGTTTGGCGGCTCTGAGCGCGAAGGTGCTCGACACGCCTTCGGCGCCCGAGGTGTCGTTCGGCGACGACCCGCTGCGAATGCTGCGCGCGGCGCGCTTCGTATCGCAGCTCGGCTTCAGCGTGGCGCCGCGGGTGCTGACCGCGCTGACCGAGATGGCGCCACAGCTTGGCCGGATCTCCGCCGAGCGCGTCGCCGCCGAGTTGGACAAGCTTCTTCTCGGTGCCGACCCGGTGGCGGGTATCGATCTGATGGTGCAGAGCGGGCTGGGCGATGTGGTGCTGCCCGAAGTCGGTGCCATGCGGATGGCCATCGACGAACACCATCAGCACAAGGACGTCTACTGGCATTCGCTGACGGTGCTGCGGCAGGCGATTGCCCTCGAGGACGATCCCAGGGGGCAGGAGCGTAGCGACTCGGGGGACCAAGGCGGCCCGGATCTGGTGCTGAGATGGGCGGCCCTGCTGCACGACATCGGCAAGCCGGGCACCCGCAGGCACGAACCTGACGGGGGAGTGAGTTTTCATCACCACGAGGTCGTCGGCGCGAAGATGACGCGAAAGCGCATGCGCGCGCTGAAGTACTCCAAGCAGATGGTCGACGACGTTTCGCAGCTGGTGTATCTGCATCTGCGGTTCCACGGCTACGGTGACGGCAAGTGGACCGACTCTGCGGTGCGCCGCTACGTGACCGATGCCGGTCCGCTGCTGCCGCGGCTGCACAAGCTGGTCCGCGCCGACTGCACGACCCGCAACAAGCGCCGCGCGGCCCGGTTGCAGGCCAATTACGACGACCTGGAACACCGGATCTCCGAACTCGCGGCGCGCGAAGACCTGGCGCGGGTGCGGCCCGACCTGGACGGCAACGAGATCATGGCTATCCTCGGCATCCCGGCGGGGCCCGAGGTCGGCCAGGCGTGGCGACATCTCAAGGAGCTGCGGCTGGACCGTGGGCCGTTGAGCCATGACGAGGCCGTCGAGGAACTGACGAAGTGGTGGAACTCCAGAGGCGAGCCCAGCGTCTGATCCGTCATGGAGTACTGCTTGGCCGGCGACGACGGTTCGGCGACCATGTGGACCGCTGACCCCGATACCGACCTGACCGGAGACGGTCAGCTGGATGCGGTCGGGCTGGATTTCGACGGCGACGGCTTGCGAGACGACGCGATGGCCGACCTCGACGGCGACGGCCTTGCCGAGCACCTGGTCCGCGATCAGGGTGCCGAAGCGGCCTATTTCACCGACGACGGCACCGGCACCTGGGCGGTCAGCGTCGACCGGGCCGGGCACTTGCGGTGGTTCGGCCTCGACGGCGTCGAGCACACCGGCGGACCGATGGTCGATCTGGACGCGGACGGCCAAGTCGACGACCAGTTGGTGGACGCCGACGGCAACGGGCTGGCCGACCGTGCGATGGGTGGCGACGTCGCGTACGTCGACACCGACGCAGACGGGCGCTGGGACATCAAGCTGACCGACGGCAACAACGACGGCAAGGCCGATTCCGCCAACGACCTGTAGTTCCGCATACCCGTTGCAGAGCAGGCAATTTCGCCAGCGAACAGTACTCGCCTCGGTGATGTACTCGCGCGTCAAAGTAGGTAGTCGGTTACTCGCGATTTCTCACAGCGCAGCTGACACCGTTCGTCGTGCTCAACAACCTTCAGGAAAGGAGCACAAAAATGGCCGATCCAATCATCAAAATCGGCTCGACGGGCGAGGCGGTCAAGAAGGCGCAACGGGCGCTGTACTGCCGTCGCTATCTGGTTGATCTCAGTGAGGTCGACGGCATCTTCGGTCCGATCACACGCAACCGGGTAATTCGGTACCAGCTCGACCGCAGCGTCGGCGAATTCTTTGCGTTCTCGTTCCCGTTGACAGTCGACGGCATCGTCGGGCCACAGACGTGGTCACGATTGACGCCGCCGTTGATCAAGAAGGGTTCGAAGGGCAACGCGGTGTTCTTGTTGCAGGAGATCCTCAAGAGCTGGGGTTACCCGGACTACGATCCCGGGCCGGTCGACGGGGACTTCGGCAAGCTGACCGAAGCCGCGGTCAAGAACGTTCAGGCCATCCTGACCGATTGCGACAACAACGCGCTGAAGGTCGACGGTGTCGTCGGCCCGAAGACGTGGCCGGCGCTCTACAGCTGATTGAGTGCCGCCACGACGCTGGGGCCCGGTGTCAACGGCCGGGCCCCGGCGGACCGGCGAACGCCTGCGCGATCGTGAGCCACTGCTCGGCGTCGGCGCCGTCGGCCCGTACGTCCAGGGCCGAGCGTGGCCGCCGCTGCGTGACGAGCATGCAGAAGTCCTCCGCCGAACCGGTGACCCGCTGTGCGGCGTCTTGCGGACCCCACGACCACGTCGAACCGTCCGGCGCGCGCAGCTCGACACGGAACGGATCGGGCGGGGGCGTCTGGCCGTTGATCGCGAAGGCGAAGTCGCGGGTACGCACCCCGATGTGCGCGATCGAGCGCAGCCGCGCGGTCGCGGGCCTGTTGACGCCAAGCGCGTCGGCGACGTCCAGGCCGTGCGCCCATGTCTCCATCAGCCGGGCAGTCGCCATCGACGCGGCGCTCATCGGTGGTCCGAACCACGGCAGCTTGCGGCCGTCGGCCACCGCCAGCAGCTCCTCGTGCAACCGTGCCCGTGTTTGCCGCCAGTCGGTCAACAACTGCGCGGGCGGGGTGAGGGCCAGCTCCTCGGCACCGGCGTCGACGAAGCCGGTGGGGTTCTTGGCCGCTTCCTCGAGCACAACCGCGAAGCCGCCTTCGTCGGTGACGGCGGTGAGTGCAACGCGGTCGGTCCACAAAAGGTGGGCGATTTGATGGGCGATCGTCCAGCCGGATGCCGGCGTGGATTCGGCCCACCGCGCGGCAGGCAGGTTGGCGACCAGCGCGTCGAGCTCGTCGCTTTCGGCACGCAGATCAGCCACCATCGGCACCGCCGTCGCCATGCGCGTCACCTTAGCCCGGTGACGCCACGCGCCGACCGACTGTGGCATGCACCGCCAGCCCGACGAGGTACACGCCGACACCGGCCAGGGCCAGGGCGGGCTCGTGACCGTCCGGGGGGATGACCAGCGCCGCCACCGTGCTCGCGCCGATGAACGACACCCAGAAGAGCGAGTCCTGCACGGCGAACACGTGGCCGCGCAGCGCGTCGTCGACGTCGAGCTGCATTGCACTGTCGGCACAGAGCTTCACCACTTGACCGGCGCCTCCCAACAGGAACCCGCCCAGCACCATCAACGGCAGTTGCAAGCCGGACGCACCCAGCTGAACGAGCGCCGCGAACGCCAGGGCCCCGTTCGCGGCGCCGTAGCGGCCCCACCGGCGTACGGCGGCCGGGGTCGCCGCGGTGGCGAGGAAAGCACCGGTACCTGTAGCGGCGACGAACAGCACCGCGGTGCCGAAGCCCGCGACGGCCTGGGTGTCGCTGTGCCGGACCGTCACCAGCACCAGCAGGGTGTTGATGCCGAAGACCATGCGATGGGCCGCCAGTCCAGCGAGCGTGGCGGCAACGGTTGGCACGGCGGCCACGGTTCTCGCGCCGTGCACCCAGCCGGTGGCTACCGCGTAGGCGGCCGAGCCGTGGATGGCCCGCACACTTTCGTGGGGACCGAGGATGTGCGGCGAGAAACGCACCGACAGCACCAACGCAATCGCCACCGGGACGGCGACGATCAAGATGATCACGGCGGCGCCGGTATCGCCGGCGCCGAACTGCCAGCGAGGTAACAGCATGAAGTTCGCGCCGAGGAATGCCCCAGCCATGGCGGTGGCCGTCGCCACCGAGTTCATCGCGACCACCTCGTCCCGCGGCACCACGTCCGGTAGTGCCGCCGACAGACCCGAGGAGACGAACCGGGTGAAGCCGTTGACGATCAACGCGCCGAACAGGATTGGCAGATCCCCGGCACCGACGGCGAGCAGGGCAGCGACCCCGAGGACCAGCACAAGGCGGCCGATGTTCGCGCCGATGAGCACCAACCGCCGGTCCCAGCGGTCAAGCAGCGCCCCGGCGAACGGCCCAAGCGCCGAGTAGGGCAGGAACAACACAGCGAACGAGCCGGCGATCGCCAGCGGTCCGGCGGCCCGCTCCGGATTGAACAGAATCCCACCGGCGATGCCGGCCGCGAAAAGGCCGTCACCGAATTGGCTTACCGCCCGCAGTTCCAGAAGGCGCCGGAACTCGGGCAGGGCGCGCACCGAACGCCACAGGGCGATCGGCGCACGCGCGTCGGCCACGGAATCACGTCCTGTTGGTTTTACTCGGGCAATCGGGAACCCAGCCCACAGTACAAATATCCCGGCGGGCCGCGCTTGTTGTCCACGATGACTGGTAGCTGGTGCCATGATGGTGAAGTGGCGCAGTCAGAGGATCCGGAGGACTTCATTGCCCCTGCGGCCCACCGGGTACGGGCGGGAACGCTGCTGCTGGCCAACACCGACCTGCTCGAGCCGACGTTCCGCCGCAGCGTCATCTACGTCGTCGAGCACAACGACGGCGGCACGCTCGGGGTGGTGCTGAATCGGCCCAGCGAGACCGCCGTCTACAACGTGTTGCCACAGTGGGCGAAGCTGGCCACCAAGCCCAAGACGATGTTCATCGGCGGACCCGTGAAACGTGACGCGGCGTTGTGCCTGGCGACGCTGCGAGTGGGGATGGACCCGAACGAGGTTGCCGGGCTGCGCCATGTTCAGGGCCGGATGGTGATGGTCGACCTCGACGCCGATCCGGACGCGATCGCCCCGATGGTCGAGGGTGTGCGGATCTTTGCGGGGTATTCGGGCTGGACCATCGGCCAACTCGAGGGCGAGATCGAGCGCGACGACTGGATTGTGCTGTCGGCGTTGCCAACTGATGTTCTCGTCGAGCCGCGGATCGACCTGTGGTCACGGGTGCTGCGTCGCCAGCCGCTGCCGGTGTCGCTGCTGGCCACTCACCCGATCGACGTCAGCCGCAACTGAATTCAGTTGCAGGACAACGTGCATGTCGCACACGCGCCGCCGCAGCCACCGGCCGAGCCAACCGCGGCCGAACCGGCCTGACCACGCGCGACCGCCTTTGCGCTCTGCCAGCAGCCCGCCGCGACCGTGCTCACCGCGCCGATGACGCACACGCTCACCACGAGCACGCCCATTTCGGGACGGGTCGACAGTGCCACCACACCCCCCGCCGCGAGCATCACCGCGGCGGCCAGCTGTGTCGGTGCGACGGCCCGCAACACTTGCCGGACGTAGTCACCGGAGCGGGGGCGGGTCAGCAGCCAGAGGCCGATGGCGGCGATCGCGACGGCGGCGCACAGACACAGCACCGCGGCGATCAACATGTGCCACACAATAC
>DATFCF010000679.1:0-2679 GCA_035253445.1 Mycobacterium sp. | reverse complement strand
GACGATGCCCACGACCATCGCTTGCACCAACGACCAGAGAATGTCGGTGGGATTGAGAAACGTGTTGAAATAGTGATCGTAGACGCCGGTCGCTTGGCCGTATATGGAAGTCGTCCCGACTCGGGTTGCGGTATAAGCCATCAGCACCGCGACGCAATACAGCGGCATGACCACTACTACACCGGCCACCAACCGGGTGGAACACAGATATGACACCGCGCGGATTCCCATCACCTCGAGGGCGTCGATCTCCTCGTTGATTCGCATGGCGCCCAATTGTGCTGTTGCACCGGCGCCGATGGTGGCGGCCAGACCGATGCCTGCTACCAACGGACCTAGGTAGCGGGTGTTGATCAGGGCCGATGAGAAACCGGCCAGGGCATCGACACCGACCACCTGTAGCTGGGGGTAGAGCTGTATCGCGATCAGCGAGCCCGTCGACAGCGTCAGAAACCCGATGATGACGGTCGCGCCGCCGATCAACGCCAGCGCTCCGACTCCGAGGCTCATTTCGGCGACCAACCGCAGCAGTTCACTGGGATAACCGACGATCGCATGTCCACTACCGCGGACAGTCTCGGCGTAAAACCGGGCCTGTCTGCCTAACCGGTTCCAGCCCTCAGCCACGTTGACAAGCGGCCTGCGCAGTCCGGGGTGAAGGGTGCTCGGCTCTGAGTGGGTCATAGCGTTGCCTTCACTCCGACGGCGGTGGCGATCACGTTGGCTACGAACAGCGCCAGGAACGTGTACACCACGGTTTCGTTGACCGCGTTGCCAACCCCGGCCGGTCCCCCACCCACAGACATACCTTTATAACAGGCGATCAGACTCCCCGACAGGCCGAAGATCGCCGCCTTGGCCAGACAGACGATGAGTTCAGGCGCCCCGACGAGCACCGTTAGGCCCGCGACAAACGCCCCAGGTGTGATGTGCTGCAAGTAGATTGAGAAAAGGAACGCGCAGATGAGCCCGATCATCGTGACCACCGACGCGAGCAAAATCGAAACCAGCGTCGTAGCCAGCACCCGGGGAACCACCAGTGCCTGAATCGGGTTGATGCCGAGCACGCGCATCGCATCGAGCTCTTCACGAATGGCACGCGCGCCGAGATCGGCGCACATCGCGGTGGCGGCCGCGCCGGAGATCACCAGAACCGTCACGATCGGGCCGCCCTGCGTCACCGCACCCCACGCAAGACCGGCACCGGAGAAGTCGGCCGCCCCGATCTCAACGAGGAGAATGTTCAGCGTGTACGACCCGAGCACAACGAACGGGATGGCCATCAAGATGGCGGGCGCGAAGGACACCCGGGCCACGAACCACGTCTGAAGGATGAACTCGCGCCACGCCCAGGGCGGCCGGAACATCAAGACCATGGTGTCCAGGCACATCGCGAAGAAGCCGCCAACCGCACGGACCGGAGTACCAACGACGCTGGGAGTCGTCATGGCATCATCCCCGAGGCCGAGCACCTGACCGGCAGTGTCCGTGCCGAGAGTTTCCGGTCGGCCCAGCATGCGAACCGGTTGGGAGCAACCAACTTCGGTGCTCGGGGTGCCTTGACGTCGGTCACCACTGCTTTGTGGAGCGTCACTCCCCTACCTCCTTAAAGAACCTCATGTTCACACGACTTGGAGCCAATCGTTGGTCAGGCACGCGGAATGGGGTCGTCGCCGAGTTCAAGGATCAGGGTGACCCGCGTCGACCCGTCTAGAGCACGCGTGATGTGACCCTTGCCGGTGAGGTCCTCACCGAGCACGATCTGACCTGGCGCGATCGTGCGGCGTTCGCCCGTGCTGACCTCGATCTCTGCCGTACCCGACAGCGGTATCACCAGCTGCCGTGTTGGAGTCACGTGCGGTGTCATGGTGGGATGGTCCGTTTCCACTCGACGCCACACCATGTTTCGCACCGGAACAGATTCCGAGATCCAGGCAATCGCGGTCGATACTGCGGACTGGCGTGCCGCGCCAGGCAGTCTGATCTCGTCGAAATGGCTTTCGCCGTCACCATCGCTGAAGACGCGGATGATGACGGGCTCTGTGACCCGCTCGGTCGTGGTGTTCTCGCTCATCGTCACCTTGCGGTCGAGTTGGAAATACGTTGTGGTAGCGAGTGTTTAGGGACATCTGTGTATGCGTCAGCCACCTGGCCAGCGCTCTGTACCTCTATGTCGGGATGATTCAAAGCATGCTCGAGCACACGACGCAGCGCAGCCATGCGGGCGTCGTCGACACCGCTGACGAACGGATGGATGATCAAAGTGACCAGCCCGCCGCTCCTTGCTGCCGCGTCGATCAATTCGATCCAGTGCTCGGCGACCGCGTCCGGATCCCTAGGCCCCTCGGGCGCAGAGACGTAGTGCCAGTAGTCGATCATGTCGAAAGTCCAAGGGATCGAAAAGATCCCGCCTGGCAGCATTTCGAGTTGCGGGGTTTCACCCTCTTTGCCGCTGTCGATATCGATGCTGCTGTCGACGCGGTAACCGAGATCGCTGAGAACCTCCAATGTGTGGCTTCCCCGGTACCCGCCCGGCGCGCGAAATGCCAGCGGATCGAAGCCGGCGAGCCGCAAGGCGGCGGTGCCGTCCCATAACAGTTGCTCACGGGTGCGGTCGTCGAGGTCGTTGGCCCAGTACTCGTGCAGCCATCCGTGCAGCCCGATTTCGTGGCCCGCAGC
>DATFCF010000678.1:0-7021 GCA_035253445.1 Mycobacterium sp. | reverse complement strand
AAGAGCAACCAGGTAGAACGCGCACACCCAATAGGGCTGCTCGTTTCCGGCGGTGGCGATGACGAGCAGGCCGATGATCTGGACCATCGGCACTCCGATGTTGCCGCCGCCGGCGTTGATGCCCAGCGCCCAGCCCTTGAGCCGCTGCGGGTAGAACGCGTTGATGTTGGTCATCGACGACGCGAAGTTGCCGCCGCCGAAGCCGGCCAGCGCAGCGCACAGCAGATACGGCCAGAGCGGCAGGCCTGGATTGGCCAGCAGCCACATCGTGCCCACGGTCGGAATCAACAGCACGAACGCTGAGAACACCGTCCAGTTGCGGCCGCCGAAGGTCGCCGTGGCCAGCGTGTAGGGGATCCGCAGGCAGGCGCCGACCAGCGTGGCGGTGGCGCCCAGCAAGAACTTGTCGCCTGCGGAAAACCCGTAGACCGACTCTGGCATGAACAGCACCATCACCGACCAGATCGACCAGACCGAGAAGCCGATGTGCTCGGCAGCAACCGACCAGATCAGGTTGCGGCGGGCGACGAACTTGTTGCCGGCCTCCCAGGCCGCGACGTCTTCGGGATCCCAGTCAGTGATGCGTTGTGACATGCCGACCACGCTAGGAACGCTTTGTTGCCCGAAAGTGCCTGGCGATAACCCCGCCGTGAACTTCCGCTCACCTCGCTGGAGCTACCGATGTGAGGTGCGCAGCTAGTCGACGCGATGTGCGTGCACGACGGTGAATGGCAGATACACCTGGTCGTCGTCGAGCAGTTCGGCGATCTTGGTGAACCGCTCGGCCGTCGCGCGCATCTGTTCCAGCGCCTCCGGCGGCACCTGCTCGGCCATCGCTTCGGGGAACTCGTCCCCGGCGTTGAAGCCGACGGCGCTGCCCAGGTATGTGGTGGGGCCGAGGAAGTCGATGCGCCAGCCGTTCGCGGTCAGTGTGTCGCGAATGTTGGACTCCGGAATGGCGCCCATCGGTGCGACGATGCCGTTCACGTTGCCCTCGCCAAAGCACGACAGGTGCAGACGCGCACCGGGGCGGGTCGCCCGGTACAGACCGGCGATGTATGCATGCCGGTCGTCCTCGACGAGGCAGTGATACAGGGCGCTGTCGATGACCGTGTCGAATCGGCCGTCGTATCCGGTGAGGTTGGTGGCATCGGCGACGTCGAACGTCACGCCGGCCGAGCCGGCATTCAGCTTCAGGACACCGGCGTCGGCGGCTCGACGGCGTGCCTGTTCGATGGCGGCGGGCGAGCCGTCCAGTGCGGTTACGTGGTATCCGCGCGAGGCAAGGTAGATCGCGTTGTCGCCGAGGCCGCAGCCGATGTCGAGGACCTCGCCTGAAATGCCGCCCAGCGCTTCGAGTTCCATCAGTCGGGGCTGTGCTTGGTGGATGTCCCACGGAATGCCGGTGGGCGCGGGGGCGCCCTCGAACGTGGGCTCACCGCGGTAGAGCTTGTCGAAGGTCTCGGGGCTGGGGCGAAAGGCTTGAGGAGGTGGTGTCGTCACTAGATCAAACGTACCCCGTTTACCAGACGTCGCCGTCGCGCCAGTCGCAGGTGATCTCGGCGGTGGTATCCAGCTCGACAGTCACCGGCAGCACGAACACCCCGTCGTCATCCTCGGGGGTGCGGGTCAGCCCGGCCGGCGCCAGCACCGACGTCGGACCGCGCCACGGCAACCAGCCGCGGGGCGCGTAGATGTGTCGGCCCGCGGCCGACGTGCTCAGCGCGCCGAGTTGGTAGGCACCACGCAGCACCTGCTCCACGGCATCCATCAGCACACCGGCGAGGCCCTGCCCGCGCCAGTCTTCCCGTACCGCCACGCCCTCGACATAGCCGCAGCGCAGCGCGGTGTCGCGGTACAGCATGCGGCGCTGGACGACGGCAGCATGTGCGATGAGCGCGCCGTGGGATGAGACCAACGCGTGCATGCCGCCGAGCGAGTGCTCCCAGTCGGCATCGGTGAAATCGCCGCCGAACGCCTCGATGACCATGCGGCGTGCGTCCTCGCGGGTCTCGTTGTCGAGATCGGAGGTGTGGACCAGGCGGGCGGTGTGTACCTGGGTGTGCACACTGACGTTCTACCAGGATCGGCCGCCCGGCGAACGTTCCTTACCGGTCGAAAATCCGCAAATTCTTCGAGCGGTACGGAACGTTCGCCGCCTGGACTAGCCCTCCGCGAACGGTTTGCGCGGGCGCGACCAGTGCAGCCGGACGGTCTGGCCCGGCCGGATCTGCGCGAGCTTGTCGATGTCGTCGTCGGTCACCACGCCGATCACCGGATATCCACCCGTGACCGGATGGTCAGGTCCGAGAATCACGGGAAAACCGTTCGGCGGCACCTGAATTGCCCCGCGGGTCGCGCCCTCGCTTGGCAGCTGCCGGTCCGGCCAGCGGTACTCCAGCGGCATGCCGACCAGCCGCATGCCGACCCGGTCGCTGCGGTTGGTGACCTGCCAGTTGGTGCGGATCAAGATGTCCGGATCGACGAACCAGTCGTCGCGCGGACCGGGCACCACCATCAGTTCGAGCACCTCGTCCTCGATGGCGGCCACCGGCGCCTGATCCAGTTCGGGGAACTCGTCGGTGTGTTCGCCGATGGGCAGCAGATCACCGGGCTGAAGGGGCGTCGGCCCGATCGCCGACATCACGTCGTAGGAACGCGAGCCGAGCACCGGTGCGACGTCGATCCCGCCGCGTACCGCCAGATAGCTGCGCAATCCGGAATGCGGCGCCCCCAGTGAAATCACCTGCCCGTCGCGGACGTAGTGAATGCTGTTGGTGCCGAACGGTTTCCCGTTGACAGCGGGATCGGTGTCGGCGCCCGTGACCGCAATCGCCACGTCGCCGCCGCGCACCCGTGCGGAGAAGCCGCCGAACGTCACCTCGACGGTGGCGCGGTCGCCGGGGTTGGCCACCAGCCGGTTGGCCAACGTGTGCGACCGGCGGTCGGCGGCCCCCGATCGCGTCACCCCCATATGCGCTAGCCCGGGCCGGCCGAGGTCTTCGATCAGCGCCAGCGGACCGGTGCGCAGGATCTCTAACGTGGTCGTCATGACTGGACAGCCTTGAACTGGACCCACATGCCAGGCGTCAGCAGCGCGGGCTTGTCGCGGTCGACGTCCCACAACTCGGCTTGATCCTTGCCGGTGCGCCCGATCAACTGCCAGCCGCCGGGCGACTCCCGCGGATACACGCCGCTGAACTCGCCTGCCAGCCCGACGGACCCCGCGGGCACTTTGGTTCGCGGCTCGGATCGGCGGGGGACCTCGAGGCGGGAATCGCCGCCAACCAGATAGGCGAAACCCGGTGCGAATCCACCGAATCCGACCCGCCACAAGGTGCCCGTGTGAGCTTCGATGACCTGATCGGCGGTCAACCCGGTGAGGCGGGCCACGTCGTCGAGGTCGGCGCCGTCGTAGACCACGTCGATCTCCACATCGGCGCGGCCAGTGCTCGAAGCGGACACTTTCGACAGGGCTCCTGGCGCCAGATTGAGCTTGCTCAACCGTTGCCGGGTGGGCGTTTGATAGCGCGGCCCATCCAGCTTGACCAGCACGGTGCGCGATGCCGGAACGATATCGAGAACGCCAGGAAGGTCGGCGTCGCGAACCGCGTCGGTCCACGCCAATACCTCGCTCGTGCTGTCGAACTCGAGCAGCAGCGCCTGGTCCCCGTAATCGTGCACGGTGCGCAGAACTCTCGCGTCCATCAAATCCGCTGTCACGCTCATGTCCCGAACCTACCCGCGAGTAGCATCGAAAGCTGCTGCTCTATGAGCCTTGCCAGAGGAGCCTTAACGAAGCCTCAAACGGCGGGCTCGTACGTCGGCTCGCGATGCTTGATGAACGCGATGACGCGGTAGGTCACCGGCAGCACGACCACCTCGACCGCGGTCTTGTAAATCCAGCCGATCGCGACGTACGTGATGAAATCGCGCCAGGTGCTGATGCCGATCGCCCCGGCGGCGATGCTGCAGAACACCACCGTGTCGGCGAACTCGCCGACGACGGTCGACCCGATCAGCCGCGCCCACAGGTGCTTCTCCTTGGTGCGTGCCTTGATGCGGACCACCACCCAGGCGTTCAGCGTCTGCCCGACGATGAACCCGGCCAGTCCGGCGAACAGCAGCCGGGGGAACAGGCCGAGGACGGCCTCGAAGTGGGTCTGGTAGTCAGCATCCAGTGGCGGCATTTCGATCGCCAGCCAGAACATGAGGGCACCAAGCACTGCCATCGCGAACCCAATGAAGATGGCGCGGCGGGCCGCCTTGAAGCCGTACACCTCGGATAGGACGTCGCCGATGATGTAGGTGAGTGGGAAGCAGATGAATGCGCCGTCGAGAATGAGCGACCAGTCGCCGATGATCGGGCCGAATGCGACGCCCTTGGTGGCGGTGACGTTCGAGATCAGGACCAGACCGGTGAACACCGCGACGAGGACCGGATAGTAGGCCGATCCGGTCGTCGCGAATCCACGGTGGCCTGTCTGGGTCTCGGTACTGGTCACCCGTTTATCTTGTCAGGCCAGCACCTGCGCGATGCGCCCCGGCAGCGTCTCGGCCACCACTGGGTAGGACAGGGTCGAGCCGAACGCGATGGCGCCGGCGAGCTCCTTGCCGGTGAAGACGTTGCGCCCCTGGGTCGTTGCCTTCAGCCGCGCGACGGTCGGATCGGCCAGCAGCGCGGACTGTTCCTCGTCGCCTTCGGTACACCAGATCAGCACGTCGGCCGAATCCACCCCGTCGGCGACCGCGAAGCCCATCTTGGTGAGGAACTCGGTGCGCCAGGCCGGAGTCATCACCTGCGGGCCGTCGGGGCCGAGCGTGCCGTGCAGAAGCATCACCTTCTTGCCGGAGAACTGCGAATTGTTGGTGCCCGCGGTGGTGAACATCTCGTCGACACCGCCGATCAGCGCCTGCATGTCGTCGTGCTTGAAAACGGCCTGACCGACGGTGGTGGCCTGGTCCTTCCACGGCTCGAAGAACGCATCCTGGCCCAACTGCGCGATCGTCGGCGCGATGGCGGTCAGCTTGGTGTAGGTCTCCTGATCGAGGCCGGCGTTGGTGGCGACGATCAGGTCGGGTCGCAGCGCCGCGATCTGATCGGTCTGGATGCCGTCGGCGAGGCTGAGCACCGCTGGCTGCGCGCCGCCGAGTTTTGGTTGGGCCCAAGGCCATACGCCGAAAGGCTCGCCGCCGAACCAGTCGGTGACCGCGACCGGCACGACGCCGACGGCCAGGAGATCGTCCTGCTCGGTGAAGCCCGCACTCACCACGCGCTTGGGTGGCGCGGGGATCTTCGTCTCGCCGAAGACGTGTTTGACGGTGACGGAGCCGTCCTTGGCGACCTCGCCGGGCTGCTCGGATCCGCATGCGGCGAGCATCGCCACGCCAGCAGCCGTCGTGAGGAAACTTCGCCGGGACCACGCGTGCCGCACGCGGCCGAGCGTAGCCGCAAACCATGTCTGCACGAAGAACGACTCGCAACCGAGGGCACAGCAATCACGCCGCCGACCCATCGTCCAAATTGCCCGTCTAGCGAGCGACTACGCAGCGCCCACAGTAGCGACCGGGATTTGACGTTGGATTGTCGCTCGCTAGGCGGGCAACCGCGTATATGGCCCGCATGGCGGCCCAAACGTAATCGTCAACTGACCTCAAAGCTGCCGAACAACACGGCGGCAAGGCCAAGGGCGACGACGATGTTGACGACGGTCGCCGAGGCGAACACCGCGATCGGCCGCCAACCGGCTTCGCGCAAGCCCTTCAGTGAAAACTCCAGGCCGATCGACACGAACGCGAAGATCAGGAACCACGTGCGCAGATCGTTCACCGTGGCGATGGCCGTCTTGCCGTCGCCGGCCCACTCCAGATACAGCGTCCCGATGATCGATGCGGCGATGAAGCCCAGCACGAACTTCGGAAATCGCTCCCAGAACTGCCCGAGCGTTGGCCGCGCGTCCTCCGCGGACTTACGTTCGACGTTCAGCGCGAAGTAGGCCGTCAGCGCGATCGCGACCACGCCGATCAACGCGTTCTGGGTGGTCTTGACGATGGTGGCGATCTGCAATGCGTCCTCACCGGCGATCGCCCCGGACGCGGCGACGGCGGCTGTGGTGTCGATGTTGCCGCCGATCCACGCGCCGGCGACAGCGTCGGACAGACCGAGCAGGCTCGCGAGCCAGGGCAGCAGGAAGATCGACGGCAGTGCGAACGCGATCACCAGCGACGCGGCGTAGGCCAGCTGCTCTTTCTTGGCCTGCACCGCACCGGCGGCGGCGATGGCCGCGCTCACGCCGCAGATCGACACGGCCGACGCCAGGAGCGCCCGGAGCTTGTCCTCGAGGCCCAGCCTGCCGCCCAGCCACCACGTGAAGCCGAACACGATGCTGATCAACAGCAGCGCCTGGATGATGGCCGGGCCGGCCGCGGTGACGAGCACCTTGAGGTTGATCGAAGCGCCAAGCAGCACCAGGCCCGTCTTGATGAAGAACTCGGTGCGGAATCCATTCGACAGCGCGTCACGCAGAGCGAGTTTCGACAGCACGAAGTTGCCGATCAACCCCAAAGCGATTGCGTAGACGGGGAATTCGATTGATTTGGCGACTTTGGCGAACGGTGTGCCCGCGGCCCACTGCGGCACTTGAGCCTCCAGGAAGCGGGTGGCCGCGCCCAGGGCGATGACGACGAGCACCCCGGCGGCGGCGTAGCCGATGCCCGGCGAGCGGGTGTCGGCCTGCGTTTCGGCGGTCTGCTCGGTCACGGGATCACGCTGCCCGGGATCGCGCCGAGGAGTACCAGTGCAAGCAGGGCAAGGCCGACGATGACGGCAAGCCAGTCCTCGTTCATGGCCGGGACGGTATGCCCGGGTGGTGGCGCTGTCGCCGGTTGTGATCAGCGCGAACAGAACGTCAGACGTTACCTAGCGCAGGGAATTCGCCGGAGGCCGTCAATACGGAGCCTCGGTCGATCTGGCCTTTCTCGACGCCTTTGAGTAGCAGGCCGATATTGTCGCCGACGTTGG
>DATFCF010000677.1:0-2981 GCA_035253445.1 Mycobacterium sp. | reverse complement strand
CTCGAGAGGCGGCTTGTCGAGACCAAGTTCGGTGCGCTTGGCGTCGATGACGGCCTGCGGCGGCCGGGGGTTGCGGCTCTCGAGGCTGTCGAGGGGGTCGAACTGGTACCACGCGAGTAGGAATACCAACAACGATGCCAGCGCCAGCAGGACGAGGTAATTGAGCAGCCGGCGCGCCAGGAAGCGCGTCATCCGGTCGGTCCCACCCACGGCTGCATGGGCACAGGTTATGAGATGGGTGCTTCCACGGCCGGTTGTTGCAGCTCGGGCGCGCCTAGTGAATTCGCACCGGCGCTCAAGGCTGTTTCCAGTTTTGGCGCGTTCAGTGGAGCTCACCTGCACTTTCACCGGTTGCCGCGCTGACGGGGCGACTTCGACAGCATGTGAAAAGAGGTGTTCACGAATGAATTGCAACAATCCCAGCAACACCAAGCGGCTCGCTGCAGTCATTGGCGGCAGCGCGGTGATCGCCATCGGCGCGATGTCGATGGCGATCCACCAAGAACAGACAGGGCCGCAGACGGCCGCCAAATCGACGACCATGACAATCGGCTCGACCACCACAGAGACGACGCCACCCAAGGTCGAAGCGACGAAGATGGCGGCCCCGGCAATGAAAGGCCCCGCCCCGCTGCCGTCCGAGGAGCAGGGGCCCGCAGCGCCCTAACAGCGGCCACTCAGGCAGTTCGCACCCGCGGTCCAGGGTGTTCACAGTTTCGCTGTCTTCACTAACTCCCAACCTGTACATCCCCTCAGGAACGGAGTTGTGACGTGACTGCAAGCAAGCGGACCAACGTGAAGATGCTGGCAGCCGTGATCGGCGGCAGCGCCGTCGTAGCCATGGGCGCTGTGACGATGGCGATCACCCAGGAAGAGGCCACCCCGGCCGTCGTGACGAGCTCGGGCATGACTGTCGGCGCGACCACCAGGCAGGAAGCGCCGCCGGCTGCGCCGGAAACCTCGATTGCCGTGCCGACCGTGAAGGCGCTGCCGTTCGGCGGATCCGGCTCGTAGCGCCTGGTGTTTTACCTCTGACCGCTTCGGTTACCCGGTCGTTGAGGAGTGAAGAACTCCTCGCCCTGTTCGACGGGCCGCCCCGCTGGCTGGGGTGGCTCACCAGCGACCGAATTGGAGTGGTCAGAGGTGACATCGAATCAGATCAAATTCGTCTCGGCGACGATTGGTGCCAGCGCCGTGATCGCCATGGGCGCCTTCGCCGTAGGTGCGAGCGACACGAGCGTCGCCGAACCGCCCGTACCAGGGCCTGTGACGACATCAGAAGTAACGACCGGCGAGACGATCACCGAAACCGTGCTGCCGGAGGCGCCCGAAACGCCGGTCGTCGTGCCGCCGATCACCACGACACCGTCGGCCATCCCCCCGACGGCCGAGACTCACTGACCCGGCCTTACATCCGTTCACGTTTCACATTCATCCGCATCGGTTACCCGAACGGCGGAGAGGTCATGGCTGACTTCTCGCGCACTGTTCGAAGGGCCGCTCGCTGGCGTGGGGCGGGCCACCAGAGACCGAAATGGAGTGGTCAGAGGTGACATCGAAGCAGTTCAAATTAGTGTCGGCGGGTATCGGTGCCAGCGCCCTTGTCGCCATGGGCGTTGTGGGTTTCGCCGTGAGTGAAGCACCGAGTGGGACGGGTACGTTCATGTCGGTCGCGGAAATCACGCTTGGGGAAACCACCACAGAGACGAATGCGCCGCTGGAGCTGGAGACGTCGATTGCCAGCCCGACGGTGACAGCCGAGCCGCCTGAGGGCTTCGGGTTCGGCTGACCCGACACTGAATTCAATTTCCCACCCGAAGAATCTCGCGTTCGACACCGTTCGACCTCTCAGCTGCTCCGGCTGGTCCGATGCGGATCAGCCGGACGGCTGAGGGTTGGTCGGCTCTTCACTTCCGCCGGGTTCGCCGCACCGCATCAATTGCGGGGTGGCCCGCCGACTAGCGGGTCGCTGATGCTGGTCACCGCCGCGGTGTCACCTGTCCGTGTCGCGCGGATCGACACCGTGTCGTCCACGGCGAAGGGCGGGTTCGCGCCGGGGGCCTGGATGGCATAAGCCTGCGTGTACCCGTCGGCGCTGCGCACGGTGATCGATGACGGCGAAACGGCCGTGACCGTTCCGGTCTGACTGAGCACCGTGGTGTAGCCGCCCGCGCCGTCTGGCACCCCGAACTCGCCATGAAGAGCTGTCGCGTCAACCGTGCCCGGGCCACCGGGGCTGTGCATGCCGATGCCCGCTGGTGAGGGCGGACCGCCGGGCATTCCGCCCAGGCCGTGATGAGGTCCAGCAAGGTGTGCGCCAGAGTCGGTTGCGGCATAGATGGCAGCGCCGCCCAGTGCGGCGATGACCCCGGCCACGCCGACTGCCGCGACGGTTTCTCGCAGGCCCCAGCGCCGCGGCGTCGGCTCCGGTGCACCCCAGACGGGGTTGCCGCTTATCGTCTGGTCAGTCGTCATGCGACCACAGTGCAGTCGTTGCCTGTGGTTGCGCTGTGCGCAGATTCAGCGCCGGATATGTTTGCGAATCTTCACAGCCCGCACATAGGAAAGCCACAGCATCCGCCAATGACCAGCACAAATAATGTAGCCGTGGTCAGTGCGAACGGCACCGCCGTCAACGAGAGCGAACCGGGGCGCGTCGTCATGCGCCGGGCTGACGGCAAGCCGATCCACGTGCTGGTCGTCGACGACGAGCCAGTTCTGGCTGAGTTGGTTTCGATGGCGCTGCGCTACGAAGGGTGGGAGATCGCGACCGCCGGAGACGGTGCCACAGCCATCGCTTCGGCGCGGACGACGCCGCCCGACGTGGTCGTGTTGGACGTGATGCTGCCCGACATGAGCGGGCTGGACGTTCTGCAGAAACTGCGCGAACAAATTCCGGGACTACCGCTGCTGCTGCTCACCGCAAAGGATTCCGTCGAGGACCGCATCGCCGGCCTGACCGCCGGCGGCGACGACTACGT
>DATFCF010000676.1:0-17247 GCA_035253445.1 Mycobacterium sp. | reverse complement strand
CGTAGCGGTGATCACGCTGTACTCCTCATTTCGTCGTTACTTGTCGTCGGTTAAGGCCGGGGTCCGCTTCTCGGCGCGCGCTGCCACCGCTTCTTCGAAGTTGGCGGTAAGCAATCGGACGAAGAGTTGTCCCAGGCCCTCGGCCTGCATGTGCCCCTCCAGACTAGCGGCGTCCAGTCCACTCCACAGCGTGCGCTTGGTCAACTCGATTCCCGGCCGGGAGAACGCCGCCATCCCCTCGGCCATCCGGTAGCACACCTCGAGAAGGTCGTCGTCCGGCACGGCCCGTGACACCAGGCCGATGCGTTCGGCCTCCTGTGCGTCGACGTCGCGGCCGGTCAGCATCAGCTCGAAGGCACGTGAGGATCCGATGGCGCGCGGCAGCAGATAGGACAGCCCCAGCTCGCTGGCGGTCAGGCCGTTGTTGATGCCTGCAGCGCGGAAGTATGCGCCGGTCGCGGCCACTCGGACGTCGCAGGCCAGCGCCAGGCACAGGCCGCCACCGATCGCGGCGCCGTTGACCGCGGCGATGACCGGCTGGTGCATCCGCCGCAGCCCGAGGATCACATCGTCGAGCACTTGCATCGAGCGCAGCGCGAAGGTCGGCCGGGTCAGCCCGTCGACGTTCGGCACCGATCCGGCGGATTTGTGGTCGGCCCCCGACGAGAAGCCCCGCCCGGCGCCTGTGAGCACAATCACCCGCACCGAGTTGTCGTCGGTCAGCTCTTCGAGCACCTTCTTGAGCGGAACCATGACGTCGAACGCCATGGAATTCATCCGCTCGGGCCGGTTCAGCGTCACCAGCGCGACGTTCGGGCGCGGGCGGTCGACGAGGACGAACTGGTTTTGCTCGGTCACGGACTGCACGCTATCGCGTGCATTCCGGCGGGCAGGAGCGCTGGGCCCACCGCTTGCGAGGATGGCTCGGGGATGAACCCGGCTAGTCCGTCTGGCCGTTGTTTTGAGCGGCGATCGCGGCGTCGATGTCGAACTCCTTGACCCGCTGGACGAGTTCCTCGAGCGCCGGTGCCGGCAGCGCGCCGGCCTGGTTGAACACCAGCTTGCCCTTCTTGAATGCCATCAACGTCGGAATGGAGCGAATGTCGGCCGCGGCCGCGAGCTGCTGCTCGGCCTCGGTGTCGACCTTCGCGTAGACGACGTCGGGATGCTTCTCGGACGACGCGGCAAACGTCGGCGCGAACGCCTTACACGGGCCACACCACGATGCCCAGAAGTCCACCAGCACGATCTCGTTGTCGTTGATGGTGTCGTTGAACTGTTCGGCGGTGATGTCTTGCGTAGTCACGATCTTCCTAACGCTGGGATCTAGCTGTGTGTTCCCACCATGTGAACGGCGCAAACTGGCGCGCGGTCATCGGCGGAAGTCCTTGAATGCGTCCAGCAGGCGGTTGCGGAACGCGGGGTCGAGTTCGTCGTCGGCGATCTTGCCCACCGCGCGCACAGTCTCCCGGAACTGCTGAAGGTAGTTCTCGCAGCCGTCGCAGTCCCCGAGGTGCGATTCGAAGCGGGCCTTGGTGTCCGCGTCGAGCGCCCCGTCGAGGTAGGCGGTGACGAGCTCGACAAGCTCGTTGCAATCCATCGGTCCAGTACTCATGAGCTGTCCACTAAATAGTCTTCGAGTACTTGCCGAACCGCGGCCCGTCCGCGATGCAGCAGCACCCGTTGGTTGGCCATGCTGATGTCGAGCAGTTCACACACCTCACTCGAGTCGAATCCGAGCATGTCCCGCAGTGTGACGACGATGCGCTGCCGTTCGGGCAGCTTGTCCAGTTCGCGGCGCGCGACGTCGACCAGCTCGTTGCCCAGCACCGAACCCTCTGGGGTGTCAGGGAACGGCGACGGCGTCTCGTCGCGCAACCAGTGGCCGGGATACGGGTCATCGCTGCCCCGGAAGCGCGCAGCGTCGACGGTGCCGCCGGTATACGCCGCGATCGCCGTGTCCGCATCGCGTCGCTCGCGCACACCGCGTGCCTTGGCGATGTTGATCATCACAGCGAAAAGCCAAGTGCGAACCGATGATCGGCCTTCGAACTGATCGATGCCCTTGAGCAAGGCGATCCAGGTTTCCTGAACCACCTCTTCGGCGATCTCATGGCTTGGCACGTATCCGCGGGCGACCCGCAGCATGGACGGGGTGTGCTGGTCGACGAGTTGGGCGAAGGCCGCCTCGTCGCCGTCGCGCAGGGCGGCGATCAACGACCCTTCATCCACGGCGCCGATCATGGCGGATTCAATAGCTCTCTGCGGCCACGCTCGAAGAAATCGGCGATGCGTGACGTGAGCGCGTCGACGTCGTGGGCCGGGTTCAACGGGTACAACGCCCCGAACGGCGCGTTCCAGAACGGGCCGCTGAGCTTGCTCCATGGGCCGACGTAGGCGTACGGCGTCGGGTGATAGTCGTCGCCGGCCGATACGCCGTAGTTCACTTCGTCCTCGGTGGCCGCCACATCGAAGTGCTCCGGCCACAGCACCGGATGACATTCGGGCAGAAGATGTTTGAGCGCATATCCGCCGGCGTAGTGGCTTCTGTGGATCCACTCGGTCGCCCCCACGTCGAGGTCGATAACGGCGTCGGAGGGCAGTGGATCGACGATGTCGTATACGCCGCCGGGTGGCCCGGGATCGACGCCGGCTTCGTACGCGATAGCGCTGAGGTGTCCCTTGAGCGGCGCGGCGCCGTTCGGCCACACCAACTCGGTGCCGTGCACAGAAAGCGGAATCGCCACACCGGTGAAGCCGTCCGGTCGCACCGCTAGCCGCACGGTGCCCGATGTTCGGTATTGCGGCCCCGCGACCAGGCTCTCGGCTACCCCGCGCAACTGGCGGCGGGTATCGACGTAGACGTCGTCGAACCCATCGGCCATCGTGGCTCCTCTCCGCGGCTGCAACGTTTGGTGTACGGCTGGAACCCAAGCGTTACACGGTCAAGATTAGCCGGGGCCAAATGCAGCGGCAGATTGCCGCCAGATCATGTATTTGCCAGCAGATCTCAACGTCGTCATGGCTTGTCGGTCAGGTAGCCGCCACGCATAAAGAATTCGTCTCCGCGGCGCTCGGCTCCATCCGCGCTGCGAACGCGAGTGATCACCAAGCCGCGATTGCCGCCGCGATATGCGTCAACGCCGGACACCACTGCGCCGCCGCCTTCTTGCACGATCACCCGGCCCGACGTGCCGCCGTACCGGGCCTCGGAAACATGCGCCTCGAGGACTTCGATGCGCTCACCGCGGTAGAAGGTGAAGGCGCGAGGATAGGGCTCAGACAGTGCACGCACGAACCGTTCGAGATCCTCGGCCTGCCAACTCCAGTCGATCAAACTGTCGCGCTCAGAACGCTTGTGGAAGTAGGTCCGTTCGGACTTGTCCTGCGGTCGCCAGACCGCGGTTCCGGACTCCAGCGCCTCCAGCGCTTCCCGCAGCGCGATCGGAATCAGCTCCATCGTGCGGATCACGAGTTCGGTGCCGGTATCGCTGGGCCCGATGGGCAGCGAGTGCTGGATCAAGATGTCGCCGGTGTCCAGGCCGTCGTCCATCCGGTGCACCGTCAAACCGGTCTCGGACTCGCCGCTGATCAACGTCCACAGCACCGGTGAGAATCCGGTGGATTTCGGCAGAAGCGAGTCGTGGAAGTTCAGCGTGCCGTGGGGCGGAAGGTTGTACAGCTCGACCGGCATCTTCGTGTACCAGCTGTTGACAACGGTGACATCGGGATCTGCGCGTTTGACCAGATCGATCGTCTCGGCATCAACGCGATCGGTGAGATGCACCGGAATGTCGTGGTCGCGCGCGAGTTCCTCGACCGAGTCCGACCAGATTGCCTTGTACGACTGCGCACTGGCGGGATGCGTGACCGCAAGCACCACGTCGTGGTTCAGATCGATGAGGGATTGCAGGGTCTTTCGCCCCCAGGTCTGGAAGCCAAAGAACACGACGCGCATCACACGAAATCCTTCCGATCGACAATTCGGCGAGGTTCGGGTACCCCCGACCGATCCAGCAACTTATGTTAGCCTTCGCTAACTTACACGCCTCGCCGTCGCAGATGCACCTGATCGAAGCGTCCGCTCGATGGGCTGCGCTGGACGAATGCCGGCAGAGGTGAGAACCGCGATCGAGAGGTGGGTGTACGTGCGGCGCAAACCAGGGTGGGTCCGGCAATTCCACCAAGTGCTGCCCGGCTCCCCTGGGCGGAATTCACTCGTATGCGGATAAGCGTGATGGGGACGGGCTATTTGGGTGCCGTTCATGCCGCGTGTATGGCACATCTGGGCCACGACGTGTGCGCGTACGACACCGACGCGTCGAAGATCGCGATGCTCTCGGCCGGCACCTCGCCGTTCTACGAACCGGGTTTCACCGACCTGCTCACCGCCGTGCTCTCCACCGGCCGGCTCCGGCTCACCAACGACGCGCAAGAAGCGATCTCCGGGGCAACCGTCCATTTCGTCTGCGTCGGTACCCCGCAACTGCCGGGTTCCAACGCGGCCGACGTCCAGTATGTCGACAGCGCCGTGAGAACCATCGCCGCCCACAGCGACTGCCCCGGCCTGATCGTCGGAAAGTCCACTGTGCCGGTGGGTACGGCTCAGCGGCTGGTCGGTGAGTTGGCGGCGGTGTCGTCGCAACACGCGCTGGACCTGGCATGGAATCCGGAGTTCCTTCGCGAGGGAGAGGCCATCGAGGGCACGTTGCACCCCGACCGCCTCATCTTCGGCGTGACCTCCGATCACGCGGAGAAGGTGCTGCTCGAGGTCTACGGCAGTCTCATCGACCAAGGAGTTCCGCATCTGACGACAGATCTGCCGACGGCGGAGATGGTCAAGGTGGCCGCGAATTCCTTTCTGGCGACCAAGATCTCGTTCATCAACGCAATGGCCGAGGTGTGCGAGCTCGTCGACGCCGATGTCGTGACACTGGGCCGTGCGCTGGGCTACGACGATCGCATAGGTCGGCGATTCCTCAATGCGGGCTTGGGATTTGGCGGCGGCTGCTTGCCGAAGGACATCCGCGCGTTCAGTGCACGAGCCGGTGAACTCGGCGCATCGGACTCGCTGCGATTCCTGCACGAAGTCGACAAGATCAATATCCGTCGGCGCGAAAAGACTGTCTCAGTGGCCAGCGCGCTGTTGGGCGGTGATTTTCTCGGTAAGAACATCGCCGTGCTGGGCGCGGCATTCAAACCGAACAGCGACGACGTCCGCGACTCGCCGGCGTTAAATGTCGCCGCGGCAATGCATCTGAAGGGCGCGGACGTGCGGGTCCACGATCCGAGGGCGATCGCGAACGCCAAAGCGATGTTCCCCACACTCACCTACTGCGAGTCCGCCGAGGAAGCCTGCCGGAACGTGGATTTGATCGCGTTGGCGACCGAATGGGACGAATACTGCAGCATCGATCCCGCACAATTGCGGTCGATCGTCAGGGTGCCGCGCCTACTCGACTCACGAAACGCGATCGACCGCGAGTATTGGACCAGTGCGGGCTGGCAGGTATATGCGTTGGGCCGCGGTCGATTAACGCGTGATGTCGACCATATCGCTTTGTAGGCCACCGCGTTCAGTCACCAGGAGGAATAGCACCACAATGTCTAAGCAGTTGCCCGTTGTTGCCGCGATCCCTAACTACAATATGGGCGGTCATCTCCGCAGACTACTTCCGCAGCTGCTGGGCCAGGGTTACGACCGCATTTATGTGCTCGACGACGGATCCACCGACGAGAGCGTCGATGTAGTCAAAGAATTCGACGGTGATGTCACATTAGTGAGAAGTCCTGAAAACCAAGGGTGCACCGCCAACCGCAACCAGATCATCGATCACGTCCGCGACGACGAGCTGATCCATTTCATCGACGCCGACATGGACCTGGAAACCACCGACACCGCCTCGGTTGCCCGAGAAGTGGTCGCGCGCTACGCCGACCGGGGGGTGGGCGCGGTTGGCGGGTTGGTGTGCCGGGTAGATGGCAGTCAGGAACCATACAATTACGGTCCGGCATTCGCGCTCAAGACTCATCTCACAAGCATTCCGCCATTGATGGACCGCGTCAGGAAAAGGCCGCAGATCGCAAATGCCGTCCGGCGCGTGAACGTCCCGGCAATGAAGTATTGGCCGAACGTGCTTGAAACTCCGACTCCGGCGGAGGCTTACTGGCTGCACGAAGGAAATATGCTCATCTACTCCTCGATCTATCGGGCGATCGGTGGCTACGACCCGTTAATGCGAAATCACGGCGCACAAGATTTGGCAATACGACTCGAGAATAGTGGTGTCAAAAGGCAGTTTGATCCCAGCATCAAGGTCGTTCATCACTACATTGACGTCCGCGGAAAGAAACGCAGACGGCAACAGCAGGAGTCCGTGCGCTACCTGATGCGCAAGCATGGACTAGCGCGTTATCTGACCAATCGGTAGCTGGATCGCGCCCACGGCACCCGCTCACTGATCGACGAGACGCACTGAGGATTCCGATGCCGTTGCTGATGAACAAGACCGCCCCGCCGATGTTGCTCGCGGCGCACCGACGGCTGATCGGTCTGCTACCAGTGCCGCTGCTCCGCCACGCCTTCCACCTGACGATGATCCACAAGCCAGGCAACTTCCGTCAGCCGCGCACCTTCAACGAAAAGGTCAACTGGCGGATCCTCTACGACCGGCGCGATCGGATCGTCGCCGCGTGCGACAAGTTACGCATGAAGGAGATGGCCCGGGCGGCGTACCCGGGCGCGCAATTGCGGATCCCGGCGACCTATTGGTCCGGCACCGACCTGCGTGCCGCCCCGGATTTGACCGATCTACCGCCGTGGGTGCTGAAACCCAACCACAGCAGCGGTCACGCCTTGTTCGGGCCGGACCCACAGACCGACGTCGCGGCCCTACTGAAGCAGACTCGGGACTGGTGGAAGCGGACCCCGCTGGAACTGGGCGAGTGGGGCTATGGTCAGGCCCGGCCCCTGCTGCTGTTGGAGGAGTGCATCCCGACCCCGGACGGCAACCCGCCCCCCGACTACAAGTTCTTCGTCTTCGACGGCCGGGTGGAGCTGATTCAGGTCAATCGGGGCCGGTTCGACGATCAGACCGCCACCTTCCTCGACGCCGACTGGAACCGGTTGCCCGTGCGCTGGCGGATCCGCCCGGTGGCCGACGAGCCGCGGCCACCGGAGCTGGAGGCCATGCTGGAGATCGCCAGCACCCTCGGCTCGGCCTGGGACTTCATCAGGGTCGACCTGTACGCGGTCGATGGCGACGTCTGGTTCGGGGAGTACACCCCGTACCCCGGCGGTGGGTTACTCCGGTATCGGCCACCGCAATTCGACGTCGAGCAGGGCCGGCATTGGCAGCTACCTGCGCTGGACCAGGTGCGGCCCGGCCAGCCCTAGCTCCGCGGCGGCGCGTCACAGTGGCTTTCGAACCGATGGCCGGCGTAGGACCCGTCGTTGAAGCGGCCTTAGTCAGGGATGTGAACTTGGCGAGCCATTTCCGCGGCACGGTCGGCGTTGGCCAGCAGCTGGTCCCGCCTCTTCGGCCACCAGAGGAGTTCGAGCAGCAGCAGCACCAGGTAAATGGCCGACGCCACCGTATTGCCCCATGACCCGAACACCGCGTCCCACACGGCTGTGCCGACGGCCACGACGAGTACAAGGGGCAACACCCAGCGAAACGGGCGTGCCTTCTCGGCGGCCGCGTGCAGACCTTGGCTGTAGTCGATGACGGCGTGGGCCAGCCGCGCGTCCGGGATATGTTCGCCGCGTCGGGCGGTGCGGGCAACGGTCACGCGTTCGTCACCGGTGAGGTCCTTGGCTCCCGGCCAGTAGCGCGCCATTCGGCGGTGCATCCAGATGCCGTAGAAGACACCGGTGATGACGAGCGTGATGACGCCGGCGAGCAAGAATCCGGAATCGATCCACGCCAGTGCACCCAAGCCGATCCCGAGGGCGCCACCGACCGTCAACGCCCTACGAAAGGACCCGCCTCGCCATGCAAGAGCCGGCACCGTGACCACAGTGCAATTGTGACGTCAGGATTGCAATCAGGGTCGCGATCCGGCGAAAACCACAGCCGTGAGCGCAAATTCGAATGCGCTGGCTATCTCAGACCGTAAAGCCCAGCGCCCGTAGCTGTTCGCGGCCGTCCTCGGTGATCTTGTCGGGACCCCACGGCGGGTTCCACACCCAGTTGATCTTGATCTCGTTCACCAGGCCGCTGCCGACCAACGCGGTGCGCGACTGATCCTCGATGACATCGGTCAGGGGGCAGGCCGCCGACGTCAGCGTCATGTCGATCAGCGCCACCTGGCCGGTGTCACCCTTCTCGACGTTCAGCCCGTAAACGAGGCCCAAGTCGACGACATTGATCCCGAGTTCCGGATCGACGACGTCGCGCATGGCCTCCTCGAGGTCGGCGAGCAGCTCGTCACCCTGCGCGGCTGTTTCGCTCATCGTTTGTCTCCTCACTGGCTTGCGCTAACGCGTCCTTGAAAGCCATCCATCCCAGCAGGGCGCATTTCACCCGCGCCGGGTACTTCGCGACGCCGGCGAACGCAACGCCGTCGCCCAGTACATCTTCGTCGCCTTCAACGGTGCCGCGCGACAAGATCATCTCGCTGAACGCCGCGACGGTCTTCAGCGCGTCGCCGATGCTCTGGCCGATCACCTGATCGGTGAGCACCGAGGTCGACGCCTGGCTGATCGAGCAGCCCTGCCCGTCGTAGGAGATGTCGGTGACCGTCTCACCATCGCCCGACAGCGCCACGCGCAACCTGACCTCGTCACCGCACGTCGGATTCACCTGATACGACTCCGCGTCGTACGGCTCCCGCAGGCCGCGGCAGTGCGGATGCTTGTAGTGATCGAGTATCACTTCCTGATAGAGCTGGTCCAGTCGCACGGTCAATCCCTGGCCGATCCCCGGATCACATCGCTGCTGCCCGCCGGCTCGAAGAAGTCGACGGCCCTTTGAACCCCGGCCACGAGTCGGTCCACTTCGTCGAGCGTGTTGTACACGGCGAACGACGCCCGCGCCGTCGCCGCGATGCCGAACCGGCGGTGCAACGGCCACGCGCAATGGTGTCCGACGCGCACCGCGACACCGTCGTCGTCGAGAACCTGCCCCACATCATGGGCGTGCACTCCGTCGAGCACGAAAGCCACCGGTGAGCCCCGATTCTCGAGCGACGTCGGGCCGATGATGCGCACACCCTCGATGCCGGACAATCCGTCGAGGGCAGCCGAAACCAGCTCGGCCTCGTGCGCCTCGACGGCGTCCATGCCCAGCTCCCGCAGATACCGTGCGGCTGCCGCCAGCCCGACCACCTGTGACGTCATCGGCGTGCCTGCCTCGAACCGCTGAGGCGCAGGCGCGTAGGTGGTGGCCTCCATCGTCACGGTCTCGATCATCGAGCCGCCGGTGATGAACGGTGGCATCGCGTTGAGCAGTTCGCTGCGCCCGTACAGCACGCCAATGCCGTTGGGGCCCAGCATCTTGTGCCCGGAGAACGCCGCAAAGTCCACGCCGAGTGCGTGGAAGTCGACGGGCTGATGCGGCACGGATTGGCAGGCGTCAAGCAGCGTCAGCGCACCGACGGCCTTCGCGCGGTCGACGAGCTCTGCAACCGGCGCCACAGCTCCTGTCACGTTGGAATGATGGCTGAACGCAACCACTTTCACGCGTTCGTCAAGCTGCAGCGAGCCCAGGTCGATGCGTCCTTCGGACGTTACGCCGTACCACTTCAAGGTGGCCCCGGTGCGGCGGGCGAGTTCCTGCCACGGAATCAGGTTGGCGTGATGTTCGAGCTCGGTTGTGACGATGACGTCGCCAGGACCTACTGCGTGCTCAAACCGGTTGTCGCCCACCGCGTAGGAGACCAGGTTGATCGCCTCGGTGGCGTTCTTGGTGAACACCAGCTCATCAGGTGCCGCCCCGACGAACGTCGCGATGTCGGCGCGACCCTGCTCGTAGGCGTCGGTGGACTCCTCCATCAGCTGGTGCGCCCCGCGGTGCACCGCACCGTTGGACGTCAGAAGGAATTCGCGTTCGGCGTCAAGCACCTGCAGCGGACGCTGCGAAGTCGCACCGGAATCCAAGTACGCCAGCTGGTTTCCGCCACGCATCACCCGCTTCAAGATCGGGAAGTCAGCCCTGACTTTTTCGAGATCAACAGCGAGGTCCTGCGCGGCGGTCATGTCAGGCTCCGACCGCCTGGGTGAAGCGCTCGTAACCATTGGCGTCGAGCTCGTCGGCCAACTCAGGACCACCCGACTCGACGATGCGGCCACCGACGAACACATGCACGAACTGCGGCTGGATGTAACGCAGGATGCGCGTGTAGTGCGTGATCAGCAGCAACCCGCCATGCGCCTCTGCGGCGTAACGGTTGACGCCTTCGCTGACCACCCGCAGCGCGTCGACGTCCAGACCGGAGTCGGTCTCGTCCAGAATCGCGATCTTGGGCTTGAGCAATTCGAGTTGAAGGATCTCGTGCCGCTTCTTCTCGCCGCCGGAAAAGCCTTCGTTGACACTGCGTTCGGAGAACGACGGATCGATGTCGAGGCCCTCCATCGCACCCTTGACCTCTTTGACCCAGTGCCGCAGCTTGGGCGCCTCGCCGCGCACGGCGGTGGCGGCGGTGCGCAGGAAGTTCGACATCGACACCCCCGGCACCTCGACGGGGTACTGCATCGCCAGGAACAGTCCGGCACGTGCGCGCTCGTCGATGCTCATCTCGAGGACGTCCTGCCCGTCCAGCGTGATCGAACCAGACGTCACCGTGTATTTCGGATGGCCTGCGACCGCGTACGACAGCGTCGACTTTCCTGAGCCGTTCGGACCCATCAGTGCGTGGGTCTCCCCCGACTTCACCGTGAGATCGACGCCCTTGAGGATCGGGATATCGGTCCCGTCTTCCTTGGATACGACGCTGACGTTCAGGTCCTTGACTTCCAGTGTGGTCATGAGGTGGCTGTCCTCGATTCCGTTATCTCTAGTTCGTGTTCGATGGCGTCTGTGAGGCGCTCGCGCACCGCGGGCACTGCGATCTTCTGGATGAGCTCGCCGAAGAAGCCGCGGACGACGAGACGACGCGCCTGGTCTTCAGGGATGCCGCGAGCCTGCAGGTAGAACAGCTGCTCGTCGTCGAAACGTCCGGTGGCACTGGCGTGTCCGGCGCCGACGATCTCGCCGGTCTCGATTTCCAGGTTGGGCACCGAGTCGGCGCGGGCGCCGTCGGTGAGGACCAGGTTGCGGTTGGTTTCGAAAGTGTCGGTGCCGGTGGCCTCGGCCCGGATCAACACGTCGCCCACCCACACAGTGTGTGCGTCGGGCTTGTTCGAGTCCGGATCGCCTTGCAGCGCACCCTTGTACGTCACGTGCGAGCGACAGTTCGGCTGAGCGTGGTCGACCAGCAGGCGTGATTCGAGATGCTGGCCGTCGTCGGCGAAGTACAGCCCGAGCAGCTCGGCGTCGCCGCCGGGCGCACAGAACCGGGTCCGCGCCGTCAGGCGCACCAGGTCGCCGCCGAGGGTGACCGCGACGTGGCGCAGAACGGCATCCTTGCCCAGCGCGGCGTGATGACTGCTCACGTGTACGGCGTCGTCGGCCCAGTCGGCGATGGAGACCACCGTGAGCCGAGCCGCCTCGCTGACGACGAATTCGACGTTGTCGGCGTAGGTTCCGCTGCCTCGGTGGTCGATGACGACGACGGCCTCGGCCAGCTCGCCGACGCGCACCTGCAGATGCCCGTAGGCGACCTTTCCCTCGCCGGGCCCGGTCACCGTGACCTGGATCTGGTCCCGCAGAGTCGTCTGCTTCGGGATCTCGATCAGGGTAGCGGTCTCGAACGACGAATAAGCCTGTGCAGCAACGCGGTCGGCGGGTGCGCCGGCTTCGCCCAGGCGGGAGTCGTCGCGAGACGCCTGGTCGACCCACACGCCGTCCGGGGTGTCCACCTCGATCGTCGCCGTGCCATTGGCCGGCGCGGAGCCGTCATGCAGACCGCGTAGCCGCCGCAGTGGGGTGAACCGCCAGATCTCGTCGCGACCGTGCGGCACCTCGAAGGCATCGACGTCGAAGGAGGTGAACAGTTCGCCTTTGGTGCGGCCTTCCAGCGTCGTCGTCAGATTCTGTGCCATCTATTTTCCCGTCGCTTCGCTCGCCCCGGTCAGCCGACCGCGCCTTCCATTTGCAGCTCGATCAGCCGGTTGAGCTCAAGCGCATACTCCATGGGCAGTTCCTTGGCGATCGGTTCGACGAAGCCGCGAACCACCATCGCCATCGCCTCGTCCTCGGTCATGCCGCGGCTCATCAGGTAGAACAGCTGGTCTTCGCTGACCTTGGACACGGTGGCCTCGTGACCCATCGTGACGTCGTCCTCGCGGATGTCGACGTACGGGTAGGTGTCGCTGCGGCTGATCGTATCGACAAGCAGCGCATCGCATTTCACGCTCGAGCGCGAACCGTGCGCGCCCTTGTTGACCTGAACCAGGCCGCGGTAGGACGCGCGGCCACCGCCGCGGGCCACCGACTTTGACACGATGTTGCTCGACGTGTTCGGCGCCAGGTGCAGCATCTTGGCGCCGGTGTCCTGGTGCTGGCCCTCGCCGGCGAACGCCACCGAGAGCACCTCGCCCTTGGCGTGTTCGCCGGTCATCCACACGGCCGGGTACTTCATCGTGACCTTGGAGCCGATGTTTCCGTCGACCCACTCCATGGTGGCGCCGGCCTCTGCGCGCGCCCGCTTGGTGACCAGGTTGTAGACGTTGTTCGACCAGTTCTGGATTGTCGTGTAACGGCAACGGCCGCCGGGCTTCACGATGATCTCGACGACCGCCGAGTGCAGCGAGTCGCTCTTGTAGATCGGCGCGGTGCAGCCCTCGACGTAGTGCACGTAGGCGCCCTCGTCGACGATGATCAGCGTCCGCTCGAACTGGCCCATGTTCTCGGTGTTGATGCCGAAGTAGGCCTGCAGCGGGATGTCGACGTGCACACCCGGCGGGACGTAGATGAACGAACCACCCGACCACACCGCGGTGTTCAGCGCGGAGAACTTGTTGTCCCCCGCCGGGATCACCGTGCCGAAGTACTGCTTGAAGATGTCGGGATGCTCACGCAGTGCCGTGTCGGTGTCGAGGAAGATCACGCCAAGGGCCTCCAGATCCTCCCGGATCGAGTGGTAGACGACCTCCGACTCGTATTGCGCGGCGACGCCCGACACCAGACGTTGCTTCTCCGCCTCGGGGATGCCGAGCTTGTCGTAGGTGTTCTTGATGTCGGCGGGAAGGTCATCCCACGTCGCGGCCTGCTTCTCGCTGGAGCGCACGAAGTACTTGATGTTGTCGAAGTGGATGCCCTCGAGGTTGGAGCCCCAGTTCGGCATCGGCTTCTTGTCGAACGTCCGCAGCGCGCGCAACCGGGTCTCGAGCATCCACTCCGGCTCGCTCTTCTTGGCCGAGATGTCGCGCACCACCGCCTCGGACAGCCCGCGCTGTGCGCTGGCGCCCGCGACATCGGAGTCCACCCAGCCGTAGCCGTACCGGCTCAGCGAGGCGATGGCCTCGTCCTGGCTGAGCGGTTCGCCTAGCTTGTGAACCTCAGGGGTGGTCGTCATGTCGACACTCCTTGTGTGGTCGTAGCGGCTTCGACGCGGGCTGTGCGCCGAAGGGTTGCTGGCTTGTCCGTGCGCTGTTCAAACAGCGGCACGTGGGTGGTGCAGGCACAGTCGCCGTTGACAATCGTGGCCAGGCGCTGCACATGGGTACCGAGGATCTCGGCGAACGCTTCTCGTTCGGTCTCGCACAGCTCAGGGAACTCCTCTGCGACGTGCGACACCGGACAGTGATGCTGGCAGAGCTGAATCCCGTGGATCGGGCCCGTCACCGGCGTCACCGAAGACACAGTGGTCGCGTATCCGGCCTTGGTCAGCGCCGCGGCCACCCTATCGGCAGTGCTTTCAACGTCATCGGGCCCGCCGGTTACTCCCGCCAGGATGCTGTCGATGCGGCGTCGGGCGAAGGTCCGCACCGCATCGTCGCCGCCGATCTCCCGCAACTGACGCATCGCGGCCACGGCAAGGTCGTCATAGGTGTGGCCGAGCTTGGCCCGGCCCGCGGCGGTCAGCCGGTAGCGCTTGGCGGGCCGGCCGCGTCCACTGTGCTGCCAGGCCGCCGCGGCGCTGGACTGCGCGTCGCCCGCGTCCAGCAGGGCATCCAAACGCCTGCGCACGCCCGCGGCGGAAATACCGAGCCGCTCACCGATCTCGCCTGCTGTGATCGGTCCCGCCTCCAGCAAGAGCTGGACGATCGCGCCACGCGTGTGGCGATCAGCGTCGGGACGGATTTTCACAACACCATTGTGTCGGAATTCCGAAACTCGGTAAAGCAAGGGCACCCTTAGCGTGACAGGCGCCATAGGGCCGGCGGCTACGCTGCTGTGATGGCCGCCCGGCTCCGGTCCCTCAGCTCGTCGATTGCCCGATGGCATGCCGACGAACGCACGGTCGGTTCGCCGCTCAACGATGGCCAGCTCGTCGCGCTGCGCCGAACGCGGCTGTTCGGGGCCACCGGCACCGTAGTGATGGCGATCGGCGCACTCGGCGCCGGCGCCCGGCCCGTCGTACAGGATCCGACGTTCGGGGTACGGCTGCTCAACCTGCCGTCGCGCATCCAAACCGTGTCGCTGACCATGACCACCACGGGCGCAGTGATGATGGCGCTGGCCTGGCTGATGCTGGGCAGGTTCGCCCTCGGCAGCAGGCGGATGACGCGCAGCCAGCTGGACCGCACGCTGCTGTTGTGGGCGTTGCCGCTGCTGTTCGCACCACCGATGTACAGCAGAGACGTCTACTCCTACCTCGCGCAAAGCGAGATTTCATTGCAGGGTCTCGATCCGTATCGGGTCGGGCCCGCCACCGGACTCGGCCTCGACCACGTCTTCACGCTGTCGGTGCCCAACCTGTGGCGAGAAACACCCGCCCCCTACGGGCCGCTGTTCCTGTGGATCGGCCGCGGGATCTCGGCCATCACCGGCGAGAACATCGTCGAGGCCGTGCTGTTCCATCGCCTGCTCGTGCTGGCGGGTATCGGGCTGATCGTGTGGGCCACCCCTCGGCTTGCCCGGCGATGCGGGGTCGCGGAAGTCAGCGCCCTGTGGCTGGGACCGGCCAACCCGCTGCTGTTCATGCACCTGGTGGCGGGCATCCACAACGAAGCACTGATGCTCGGTCTGATGCTGGCAGGCACCGAGTTCGCGCTGCGTGGCGTCGACGCCGCGGGGCCGCTGCTGCCCCGGCCGCTGGCCTGGCCACAGGGTCGCGAGCAATGGGCACGCTGGTATCCGATGGCCATGCTGGTCTTAGGCGCCGTGCTGATCTCACTGTCGTCCCAGGTAAAGCTCCCTTCGCTGCTGGCGTTGGGCTTCGTGGCGATGGCGTTGGCCTGCCGGTGGGGCGGCACATTCAAGGCGTTCTTGATCGCCGGCGGGTCGCTGACCGCGGTGTCACTGGCGGTGATGGCGGTGATCGGCTGGGCCAGCGGCTTGGGCTTCGGCTGGATTTTCACGCTGGGCACCGCGAACGTGGTGCGCAGCTGGATGTCCCCGCCGACGCTGCTGGCCCTGGGCACCGGTCAGGTCGGCATCCTGCTCGGCCTCGGCGATCACACCACCGCGGTGCTGGGCCTGACCCGTGGGATCGGCGTGTTGTTGATCGCGGTCGTCGTCACGTGGCTGCTGCTCGCCGTTTTGCGCGGGCGCCTGCATCCCGTCGGCGGGCTCGGCGTCGCGCTGGGGGCCACCGTGTTGCTCTTCCCCGTCGTGCAGCCCTGGTATCTGCTGTGGGCCATCATCCCGCTGGCGGCATGGGCCAGCCGGCCGCGTTTTCGCACCGTTGTGATCGTCGTCACGCTCGTCATCGGGATCTTCGGGCCGACGGCCAACGGCGACCGCTTCGCGCTGTTCCAGATCGTGCTCGCAACCGCGGCAAGCGCGCTGATCGTGGCGGTGCTCGTTGCGCTCACCTACTACCGGCTGCCGTGGCGAAGACTGCCGGATGCCGACTTTGGCCCTGAGCCGGCGCCCGCTGCCGCCGCATCGCCACGACCGCGGCAACAGACCGCCAAGCCCGACGCCTACGCTGAATCCCCGTGACCTCCCGCTCGCCCGCCCCCGTGCAGCTGCGCGGGGTCCGCAAGCGATACGGGTCGACGACGGCCGTGTCGGACCTCGACCTCGATGTGCAGACCGCCGAGGTGCTCGCGCTGCTCGGCCCCAACGGTGCGGGCAAGACCACGACGGTGGAGATGTGCGAGGGCTTCATCAAGCCCGACGCGGGGAGCATCGAAATACTCGGGCTCGACCCGTTCGCCCAGAACGCGCTCGTACGCGAGCGCATCGGTGTGATGCTGCAGGGCGGTGGCGCGTATCCCGCGGCGCGGGCTGCAGAGATGCTCAATCTCGTTGCCGCATATGCCGCCAACCCGCTGGACCCACAGTGGCTGCTGGACACCCTCGGCCTTACCGAGGCGGCGCGCACGACGTACCGCCGGCTCTCCGGCGGACAGCAGCAGCGGCTGGCGCTGGCGTGCGCCGTGGTGGGCCGCCCTGAGTTGGTGTTCCTCGACGAGCCGACCGCAGGCATGGACGCACACGCGCGGATCGTGGTGTGGGAGTTGATCGATGGGCTGCGCCGCGACGGCGTCACGGTGGTGCTGACCACCCACCAGCTGACCGAGGCCGAGGAATTGGCCGACCGCATCGTGATCATCGACCGCGGCATCGCGGTCGCCGCAGGCACCCCGGCGGAGCTGATGCACAGCGGAGCGGAGAATCAGCTGCGGTTCCGCGCGCCCCGGATGCTCGACCTGTCGCTGTTGGTGTCGGCGCTGCCGGAAAGCTACAAGGCGACCGAGACGTCGCCAGGCGAATACCTCGTCGAGGGCCACATCGATCCTCAGGTGCTGGCCACGGTGACGGCGTGGTGCGCGCGGCTCAACGTGCTGGCCACCGATATGCGGGTGGAGCAGCGCAGCCTGGAGGACGTATTCCTCGATCTGACCGGCCGGGAGCTACGAGGATGAGCAACTCCACGCCGAGACTGCGCACAGATCGTGAAATTTCACGAAACGGCGATCTCTCCGCAGTTTCGATGAAGGGTGGGCCGCTGTGACGGTGAATCGTTTTGCGCCGGGGACGTTTACGCCGGACCCGCGGCCCGCGACCGTTCCGAAGATGTTGACCGCGCAGT